>NZ_VHTC01000129.1:0-579 GCF_013048685.1 Vibrio sp. A8-1 | reverse complement strand
AGCTTAAAGCTCTGTTGGTGGGGCTGCCTGGCTGGCAAAAAGTATGACCGTACGCACACTATTCCCCTTTAAGTTATCGATCCTCACGATCATGTTGACCGATCCCACAATGCTGGAATAATTGAGCGCATCAGCACTGCAAGCCAGCCGACAGGAACTTAAATGGCGCAAGACTTTACCGATATTGACAGCGAAGAGCTGGACGGGCTTATCCAGCGAGTGCACGAGGCAAAGGAGCACGACTTAGCACTGAGTGCGGAAGATTGCCACATCTTGTTGAAGGCATTAAAGACGCTGGCTGCCTTGCAAGAGCGTCTGTCTGACAACGATATCACCCTGCATAAATTGCGTAAGTTGGTTGGCATGGTCAAGTCATCAGAAACGATGGACACTCTACTCGGCCAGAAAAATAAGAAAAACAAAAACCGCGGTCAAAAACGTCCTAAGCCTAAAAATACCCAACCCAGCACACCACCAGTGAAACCGAAAGTCACTCAGCATAAACTGGACGATCTAAAGAAAGGCGATAGTTGCCCCGAGTGTCAAAAAGGCAAGTTATATAAATACGAGCCCGCTACG
>NZ_VHTC01000128.1:0-584 GCF_013048685.1 Vibrio sp. A8-1 | reverse complement strand
AGAAGTGGACCCCAACGGTTGGACACATAAGCTCATTTCTTAAGTGGTTGACCCAGCTCATGCTGCGTATCTTTGCCTACCGAAGTAGGCCTCATCAGGAGTGAGGTTATTGAGTCCTTGATGGTTACGCTCTTCATTATAAAACACCATGTAGTTGCCGATTTCAAGCTCGGCTTCACGGGGCGTGGTATAAGCCTTTAAGTAAACCTCCTCATATTTCAGGCTTCGCCATAATCGCTCAATGAAAACATTGTCAACCCAGCGGCCTTTCCCATCCATGCTTATACGTACGTTATGCTCAATTAACTTCTGTGTGAACTCTGTGCTGGTAAACTGGCTGCCTTGATCTGAGTTAAAGATATCAGGTGGCCCATAATGCTTCAGCGCTTCCTCAAGCGCTTCGATACAAAAACTCGTGTCCATGGTGTTGGATAGTCGCCAAGCCAGCACTTTGCGGCTATACCAGTCGATAATCGCAACGAGGTACAGGAACCCCTTCGCCATTGGGATATATGTGATATCAATCGCCCAAGCTTGGTTTGGGTAAGTGACTTCGATATCACGCAACAGGTAGGGATACACCT
>NZ_VHTC01000127.1:0-591 GCF_013048685.1 Vibrio sp. A8-1 | reverse complement strand
AAAAGGAGCTGCTTGAAAACGCAGCCATGATTTTTGCCACCGAAAATCACTCAGGAAAAGAGAGTTCCGAAGAAGTGGACAAACTTCACGCCAAGATCGGTCAATTGACCATGGAAAATGATTTTTTGGCCAAAGTGCTCGGTCGTTAGACCGAGCCCAGCGAAAGAGTTCGCTGGTTAAATCCACCCCATTGCCGATAAAGCGCCAATGTGAGCTGCTCAATATTGCTCGCTCTACCGCTTACTATCAACCCATCGGACTCTCTGCTGAGGAGATCACGTTACGACGAATGATTGACGAAATTCATCTGCAGTATCCGTTTATGGGCAGTCGGCGCATTCGAACTGAGCTGGCTAAAAATGGCCATAGCGTTAATCGTAAGCGTGTTGTTCGACTCATGCGCGATATGGGGATTGGGGCGATTTACCCCAAGCCCAAAACGACGCTGGCGAACAAAGCACACAAGGTGTATCCCTACCTGTTGCGTGATATCGAAGTCACTTACCCAAACCAAGCTTGGGCGATTGATATCACATATATCCCAATGGCGAAGGGGTTCCTGTACCTCGTTGCGATTATCGACTGGTATAG
>NZ_VHTC01000126.1:0-593 GCF_013048685.1 Vibrio sp. A8-1 | reverse complement strand
AACTAGATTTCAGTAATTCATCAATTAAGAACTCCAGTAGTTTCGCTGATTTTGGCTATAACGCTGTGGTTGGTTATGAGTTTAATGTTGATAAATCGGTAAAGATTGGCGTTGAAGCTGAGTATCGCCATTTTGGTAAAGTATCAGAAGAAGATGAGTTTAGCGTTAAAGGAAGTGGTGTTTATTTAAACATTAAGCCCAAGTTTATTGTGCATTATGAGCAAGCAGATGCTTATTTAAGTCTGCTTGGTGGTATCGGTTCAGTTAACTTAAAAGGTAACGTAGCTTCTGACGGTTTATCTATTTCTAAATCAGAGCTAGGTTATCAGTTGGGAGTTGAGCTGGGTTTTATTATCAATAAAAACATTAATTTGCATGTTGGTTATCGCTCAACAAGTGTTGAAATAAAGCCATTTGATGTATCAATAAGCAGTGGTTACGGTGGCATTCGTTACTACTTTTAACCGCGCGCATAACAAACGCTTCAAGAGGGACTTCCAACGCGTAGCATTTTTATTGTGCGTTGATTTCGGTGGTTTCAGTGTTATGCGGAAGCTTGGTAGTCGCGTTGTCAGCCCCTTAAGCGGGCGTTA
>NZ_VHTC01000125.1:0-596 GCF_013048685.1 Vibrio sp. A8-1 | reverse complement strand
GTAGCGTTGTCAGCCCCTTAAGCGGGCGTTATGTTTTATTGAGCCTCAGCAAGATCAATTCAAAAATTTTAATGGGAAAATTCCGTCTGATTTAGAAGTTTTCCTATTCTAATTTATTGATATTATGGGTTTATTGTTCTTTTTTGTGGCTATTGAAAGTTGATCGATGCTTGAGTTTATTCGGCTAACTCTGCTTTGATAAATTATGTACACAAAAGATTCAACAGTTGCTGAAAAGTCTCTTTCTTTGGTGTTGTTTGCTTCTTGATTCCACAGGCTATTTCGCTTCAACTTATTTGGGATCTTATCGGCAACAATGATTGCTGAAAGTAGGCAAGTTTATCATTTTGAGTTAAAGTGATCGAAACCAATAAATATTGTAAAAATTCAATATAATCAATAAGTAATAAAACATAACAAACGCTTCAAGAGGGACTTCCAACGCGTGGCATTTTTATTATGCGTTGATTTTTGTGGTTACGGTGTTATGCGGAAACTTGGTAGTAGCGTTGTCAGCCCCTTAAGCGGGCGTTATGTTTTATTGAGCCTCAGCAAGATCAATTCAAAAATTTTAATGGGAAAATCTGGTCTAATTT
>NZ_VHTC01000124.1:0-599 GCF_013048685.1 Vibrio sp. A8-1 | reverse complement strand
GCGGCGTTATAAGCAAATTCAGCTCCAGAGGATGAAAAATGGAAATCGAGTACAAAGTAAACCATCCAATCTCAGTTGAACAATTCGTGAGTTTACTGAAGAAAACATCATTGGGTGAGCGGCGTCCTTTGGATAATAAGTCAACTATTCAGGGTATGCTCGATAACTCTAATTTAATTGTGACCGCATGGCTGAACGATCAACTTGTCGGTGTTGCTCGTTCAGTGACAGATTTCCATTATTGCTGCTATCTATCTGATTTAGCTGTTGATGAAAGTGTTCAATCCAATGGTATAGGTAAATATCTGATCTTAGTGACCAAAGAAGAGCTGAGCCCAGGCTGTAAATTGGTTTTACTGTCAGCACCGAAAGCACAAGGTTATTATCCGAAAATTGGTTTTGAAGCTCTTAATAGTGCATGGGTTCTATATAGCGCAGAACAGTTGAAAATCAATTAAATCAAGGTTTTATTTGCTTATAACAAAGCGTTCAAGAGGGACAGCCAACGCGTGGCATTTTTATTATGCGTTGGTTTTTGTGGTTACGGTGTTATGCGGAAGCTTGGCAGTTGCGTTGGCTGCCCCTTAACGCGGCGTTAT
>NZ_VHTC01000123.1:0-600 GCF_013048685.1 Vibrio sp. A8-1 | reverse complement strand
TAACGCCCGCTTAAGGGGCTGACAACGCTACTACCAAGTTTCCGCATAACACTGAAACCACCAAAACCAACGCATAATAAAAATGCCGCGCGTTGGAAGTCCCTCTTGAAGCGTTTGTTATGCTACCTTTTTGCCATTGGATGGCTTGGATTCAATTGAAGAAGATCCCACAAGTTTCCATACAAGTCTTCAAACACTGCTACCGTCCCATAGTCTTCTTCTGTTGGCTCGCGGACGAAGTTAATACCAATCGATTTCATACGCTTAAAGTCACGCCAGAAATCATCAGTATTTAGGAACAGGAATACTCGACCGCCTGCTTGATTTCCAATGAAATCATGCTGCTCTGGCTTCGAGGCTCTGGCGAGTAACAACGTAACACCATGAGAATTTGGTGGAGCCACAACCACCCAACGTTTGTCTTGTTCAGGTTGATGTGTATCTTCAATAAGTTCAAATTTGAGTTTGTTTACATAAAAATCAATGGCTTCATCATAATCTTTTACAACTAAAGCAATATGGACAATGTTCTGTTTCATAGTATTCCTTATTGAAGATTTCGACTGGTAGCATAACGCCCGCTTAAGGGGCTGACAACGC
>NZ_VHTC01000122.1:0-600 GCF_013048685.1 Vibrio sp. A8-1 | reverse complement strand
AGAGTTAAACGAAAATTGAAAGGGGGTCCCAATGGGGGACGAAAAGAGCTTAGCGCACACGCGCTGGAACTGTAAATACCATATAGTCTTTGCACCGAAATATCGACGACAGGTGTTCTACGGAGAAAAACGTAGAGCAGTGGGAGAAATATTAAGGAAGTTATGTGAATGGAAAAATGTGAACATTCTAGAAGCAGAGTGCTGTTCAGATCATATCCACATGCTTTTAGAAATTCCGCCGAAAATGAGCGTTTCAGCTTTTATGGGGTACTTGAAAGGTAAAAGTAGCCTAATGCTTTATGAACGATTCGGAGATTTGAAATTTAAATATCGGAATCGGGAATTTTGGTGCCGAGGGTATTATGTAGATACGGTTGGTAAAAATACGACCAAGATACAGAACTACATAAAGCATCAGTTGGAGCAGGATAAAATGGGAGAGCAATTGTCGATCCCATATGCAGGAAGCCCGTTTACGGGCCGTAAGTAATCGTCATATGCAAATGTCAGATCGTGATGCGCCTGTTAGGGCGCTGCTTGTAAGAAAGCCTTATAGGCGCATATGAAAAACCTCCGGCTATGCCGGAGGATATTTTTTTT
>NZ_VHTC01000121.1:0-617 GCF_013048685.1 Vibrio sp. A8-1 | reverse complement strand
GTTCTGAGTGAAATCATCACGTCAGTCGTTGAGAAGAAACCGTACCCGAACGTTTTTGATCTATAAACTGCACATGCTTCTTCAGGCATGGTAAGTCAAGATACCTCGGTGAACGCTTACGTTTTTTGTGGTTACGGTGTTATGCGGAAGCTTGGTAGTGGCGTTGGTTGCCCCTTAACCGGGCGTTATGTGCTCGACAGCTATGGAAAATTGGAGATATTGATGGAATTGGATAAATTTGTTGCACAATCAATAGCTATGATATGCAAAGGTGTACATGAAGCTCAAATGGAAGTCGCTAAATATGGTGCTTCGGTAAATGAAACTCCACTAAGTGACAGAGGGGCAGTAGGTGAATTGAAAGCACCAAATAAGACTCTAATGCAAACGGTAGAATTTGATGTTGCTGTAACCACTGAAGACAATGGTAGCGGGGGTGCAAAGATTTCTGTTCTTGGTTTAGGCTTAAGTAAAAAGGGTGAGACAAAAGACTGAAGGATCCCCTCATAAATCACCCAGCGCATAACCATATTGGTGAAGTTGCCGTGTAAGCTCTGCCCCTGCTTCGAGCAGCTCTAACGTTGTAATTTCGTAGTCTGACCTGCGTAGAACTTCCA
>NZ_VHTC01000120.1:0-635 GCF_013048685.1 Vibrio sp. A8-1 | reverse complement strand
ACATAACGCCCAATTAAGGGGTGAACAACGCCTCCACCCAAACCTAAAGCATTGTGCCATAAACACTAAATTTGAAGTAGAAGCAAAAGTACCAAGCGTTGTGAATCCCTCTTAAATTGATTGTTATAACCCATTTCACTCCGTATCTTGTGCCTTTTCAAAGGCATCCGCATTAGCTTTGTTTACTTGGGATTGAATACGATTGCCTGTGTAGAAGATCGTAATTACAGCCGTAAAAGCATATAAATATGAGTAATAGCTAAACAACGAAATCATGCCAAACATGAAGCTATATATAGATATAGCGGGTAAACTGCCTAGGTCATTCCATGGATAAAGCGTGTAGTAAATGCGATTAACATAGCCTTTGATATTGCCAAATAAAGCCAAAAAGAGCGATAAGCTTGCATTTAAAATTACGCTGATGCAAAAAAACACTGACGCGAATTTTATCGACAATGCGTTAATCGTCGGTGGCTGAGCACTCAGCAAGCTAAGAAAAAACGCAACAGAAACTGCGGGGAATGAAGTGTGCACCCAAAAATAGATAGTTCTGAATTCAAATTTTTCCATATTGTATACTCTGATTTCCGGTGGGTTATAACGCCCGCTTAAGGGGCTGACAACGCTACTAC
>NZ_VHTC01000011.1:0-118726 GCF_013048685.1 Vibrio sp. A8-1 | reverse complement strand
AGAAGGTTTCAATTAATTTGTCCATGCTCTTTCCTTGGAGGTATCTGTTCCTTTTGGTCGAATGATCAGATCGGGGAACGAGCAATTAGTTCCTCTGCCAGCTCAGTTTCTTATCCAGAGTTCAGGTTTGATAAGCATGAATACGTGATACCTTTAAATCACGTGCTGTGGCGGGGGCGCTGGCCAGAGCAAACTGCACCGAATAGAGGTCATCAATGGTTGGTGCTTTGAGCGCATAGGCATAAGAGAAATTAAGCAGCGTATTTGGCGTTGATTGATAGTGCACTTCTAAACGAGGACTTAAACCTTGATGTGTAGTTTTGCTGTAATCATGTCCGGCATTCGGATCATTGTAATCGGGTGCCGAGTTACCTTCACCCTGACTTTCTATGTACTCATAGCGCAATGAGGGAATAATGCGCAGTGCATCGCTTAGGCGATAGTGATCGGCAACATACACGGCATAAGTGGATTGTTCACCTGATGGTTCAAAGTAGGGCGTATACCAACCATAGTTTTTCTCTGCTTTCGTTTTATAAGATGCATTATAAACGAGTGACTGACGATCCGTTTTTTCATATTGTAGCCCTACCACCAGCTCATGATCGATAAAGCTCGATCGGTTGGAAATATCTAAGTAGTCGCGTTGATAACTGAGCCAAGATTCGTGCCCATAATTGCCAACGGAAACAAACATTTTTTCAAAGGCAATATCTGGCCGCACCCAATGACGTTCGTTTTTGGAACGCGCTGCGGTTAGTGTGAAGTCGATATAAGGATTAGAAGGAATAAAGCGGTATGACAAGGTGGTGGTATTGTCTTGGTAAGTATTATACGCCGTATTTGCGTACTGTGCCGCTTCAAGTGAACCATATTTTTTGATGTTGAAGTCAGAGATTTCTGGCATTTTTCCACGCCGGTTAGCCCAAGGTTTACGTCCCTCATCGCGGTAGCGTGTACTAATAATATTCAATTGATGATGATAGCTTTGATAACCCGTTTTCAATAGTAGATTGTTTTGTTCAAACGCTGAATAATCAACCGTTTCACCGCCACCCACTTGTGTATCTTTAGAATCTTTGATTGAACCATTCGCTAAGAAATAAAAACCGGTATCAGTGCGTCCGTAGACACTTAAGGTTTGGCTATTTTCATTACCGTTGGTATTGTAACCGGTAGAAACACGAGTACCGAAGTTCTGTCCGTGGCCTAGGAGGTCATCAACCGTTTTCGTTTTAACGCGAATGGTCCCACCAAACTTACCATTGATTGCTCGGTAATCGTGAGTGCCTTTAATAATTTCTGTTTCGCCAATTAAGAATGGATCAAAAAAGAAGGTTCCATAGCGATACTGTTGAAAGCCGATCGGGGCACCGTCAACGTACACTGCAAGGTCGCTAGGGTCGCTGAAACCATGAATATTAATCCGTTCACCTCCGGATCGTGCTCCACCATCCAGTGTTGCTCCAGGCACTGAGCCAACCAACTCTGCGAAGTTGGCGTATTGCTGTTCTTCAATCTGATCAGAATCAATAGTGGTTTGTGCGGGTTTAGCGATGGTGATCGGTTTCGCGTAACGTACACCAATAACTTCAATGGATTCGTCGGCTTTTTCACTCGCATGGAGAGTAATACTGTGGAATACAATCAACGAGATTAGGCTTATTTTACAAGAAATAGGAAAATCAGTGAGCATGGTAACTATTTACTTTTGTCGTTATTATTAAAGCGACTGATTATAGGAACCTTTCCTCTTTCTGTAAATGCAATTGATATTTATTATCATTAATTTCTGGTGACTATTATACCGTTCTCCTAAAGGGTAAGCCGCGTTCAATAATTAAGATAAGCACTATAGCTCTCTTACACGTCATAGAGATACCACAATATCAAGTTTTAAACACAGCAAAACTACGTGCTAGTTGCTGACCGTTTTCCATCAACTGTTCACTTGCGGTAGCGACTTGATTGGCTTGTGCGGTAGCTTGGGTGCTATGCTCAGCAATCTGAGTTAAATTACGAGTAATTTCATTGGTGGCCTCAGATTGCTGGCTACTTGCACTAGCGATATGCTGGTTGAAAGCCAAGATCGTTTTAATCTGCGTTTCAATCTCATTGAGCATTTGCTGCGCCTGTTCTGCTTGTTGCTGAGTGACGTGTGATTGCTGTTGCGTTTGTGTCATCGATTGACAGACGTTTTGAGCTTTCTTTTGTAGGCCAGAAATGATTTGCTCAATTTCATTGGTACTGGCTTGGGTGCGAGTTGCTAAAGTCCGTACCTCATCAGCAACCACCGCAAAACCACGCCCTTGTTCACCGGCACGTGCTGCTTCAATGGCAGCGTTCAGTGCCAGTAAATTGGTTTGTTCAGCTACGCCGCGTATAACTTCCAATACTGCGCTGACTGATTGAGTCTCGCTGGCTAGCGCTTGTGTTTCTTGTTCGGTACGCGTCAACTGGTCGCGCAAATATTGCATTTCGGTTGAAGCTTGAGTGATCACTCGTTGCCCTTGATTCGCAGCTTGATTTGCATTGTGCGCCGATTGTTCTGCTTGATAAGCCGATTGAGCAACTTCTTGATTTGACACATGTAGTTGATTCATGGCGGAAGCAACGGTGTCGACAGCTTGGTGTTGCTCATAAGCTTTGCTTGAAGCGTTTTGCGCTACTTGGGTTAATTCCTTCGCTGAGCCAGTAACACTCTCGGTGATCGGGGTAATGTTTTGGATGATATGGCGAATTTTATTAGTGAAGAGATTGAACGCCTCACCAATTTGAGCCAGTTCATCTTTACCAGTGACTGTTAACTGGCGAGTAAGATCGCCTTCGCCTTGAGCAATGTCTTTGAGCCGAGCTAGTGTTTCCTCACAAGGTTGAGTAATGCTGCGCCCAATTAGACTGGCAAAGGCAAGTAAAAGAACTAGCGTTCCAATGATCCAAACAACAATCGAACTTAGTCGAGCCATTATTAGCGCATTTACATCATCGACATAGATGCCTGTGCCGATTACCCAGCCCCAAGGTTTAAATTGTTTAACATAGGAAATTTTATCTACTGGATAACTCGACCCTGGTTTTGGCCACTGATATTCGACGACTCCTTGTTGATTTTGCTGGGTTATATTAGCCATTTCTACAAAAAGGGCTTTTCCGTTAGGGTCTTTAAAATTGCGTAAACTCTGACCATTCATCTGGGGTTGCATTGGGTGCATGACCATAGTGGGATGCGTATCATTAATCCAGAAATAATCATTGGTTCCATAACGTAATTGAGCTATTGCTTTTTTTGCTGCATGTTGTGCCTGCTCAGTGCTAAGTGTGCCTTGATCTGCTTGCTGAGCATAATATTCCATTAAAGTATAAGCGCTCTCGACTAAGTACTGTGTTTGGGTTTGTTTTTCTCGCATCAGATCGGCTCGGTAGTCTTTGACCGTAATTGCAAAAGGTACGGCAAGCATGACCAGAATGATGGCAGTAAGTAAAAATAGACGATTACGGATAGAAAGTCGGCGCAGACTAACATAAGTCATAAACATCACTCCTTGATATATGACCAAATAATAATATGATTAAGATTTCATATTTATCTACAGTAACAAATGATACTGAGTTCTGTAAATTAGACCAAAGAAGTAAGTTTGTTAAGTTGTGTACAGTGTCTAGCTTTTATGCCAATCATGCATGAATACGTTGTTGTTAAAGAGGTTAATTTCAGCACTATAGATAAGGCAAGGGCGGTGAGACGTCACTGAAACGCAAGCCTTTAGTCATTTTAACTGTCTGTTATCCATTCAGCTTAAAGCTGTAGCCAAAGTTGTTTGGGTATATAGAGATGGTATTTTTTATCAAAACGCGGATAATCTTGCTAGATAACAGACAAAGAAGAAATAATCCATGACTAATTTTCAATATTACTTTCATCCACTCCCTTGTTTTAACTGTAAAAAAACCACAGTGAGTACTGATTTGGGTTGGTTAACGGCGACGATGAAAGAGGACGTATTAGCACAAGTGGCGACAATCACGGCGCAAGACAGCATCGAACCGGATCTTTCGGTTAAGGTGACGTGCACGAAAGACGAAGCGCGTGATTATTTGTTGCTTAACTTCTTTGGTTACTCTGAAGAAGAGCTTGCTGATCAAGTTGAAGCCGAAGATGAGCAAGAAGTGGCGGATGAGATCGCAGAGCTATTGGTCGATGGTAGCGAGTCGATTGACTTTGAACACGAAATCGCCCTGCAAAGTTGTACTAATTGCGATATTGATGGCGAGTAAAATGTAGCGTTAATTAGCGTATCATTCATCATATTATCTGGACTTAAGGCGTTAGCAGCACAATGCGTTGCGAACGCTTTTTTCTTCTTAAACGATTTGTATTTTTAGAAACCGTTAGCGTCATTAAACGTTATGTTATACCGATGATCTAAGGTAATGGATCCTACGTAGAACTTGATAGTGAACAATTACCAAATCAAGGAATGGTTGAATGTTTTCAATATTTAAATCTGACCCAACCAAAAAGCTTAGAAAACAACATGCTCTGAAGCTCGAAAATGCGATGCTGGCGCAGAGAAAAGGGGATATTCGGACTTACTCACAGCTCACCTTTGAAGCGGATGAGATGTACCAGCAGATTGAGCGTCTAGAAGCTGAACAAAAGTAATACTGAGAGCGCTTTAGTACCCAGTACTTAATCGCCTCTTTCTAATGCTAATAAGCCTGCTTTGCGCTCTATACCTCCCGCATAGCCCGTTAGTTTGCCATTTTTTCCAATCACTCTATGGCAGGGAACGATAATGGAAAGTGGATTTTTTCCGTTGGCTAATCCTACCGCTCTGACGGCTTTCGGGTTACCGATTGCTTCAGCCAACTGTTGATAGCTCCATGTCTCGCCATAAGGGATGTTGCCCAATGCTTGCCAAACCGATCGCTGGAATAGTGTTCCTGTGGCGGCTAAAGGCAAACAAAATTGGGTGCGCTGGCCAGCAAAATATTCCTCTAGCTGTTGTATGGTATCGATAAGTAGCGGGCAGTGTGCGGACTCGATACCTAAGTCTGTTGGCATGGTGGTTTCGGTAGCAAACCAAGCGCCCAATAATCCTTGTGGGCAAGCCTGTAGCGTCATGACCCCAAAAGGGCTTTGGTAATGGGTAAAAGTATTCATGATAGTGACGGTCTCTATGCGCTGTTCAGTCTCAGGGATAGTGTATTCATTATTCACAAACATACTAGCTATTTCTACCTCTACAGTCTTTCTGTTGTTAGCCATTATAAAGAGGGTGCAAGCGAGAATGAGTACTCCTTTTTCTCTCACAAGTCAGAAAAAGTCCTTCATGAATCATCACCCTGTTCTATGCTGATAGTAATAATAAAAACAATACGGCTTAATTTATTTTCGTTGATAAAAACAAAGAGGCAGTGTTATGACTATCAACAATACTATGAAGCTCGTATTTGCTGTGATTGGTGCGGGTATTATTATCAGTGTCTTAACCGTATTGCAGCTCAATGGACTAATGCACCAAGTTGAGCATATGGCGCAAGTTCGCTATCAATCCTATCAAGCGGCAGATGAACTTCGCCAAAGCTCTGATGATTTAACCCGTTTAGGACGTACTTATGTCGTCACCGGTGATGAAAAGTACGAAAAAATGTATATGGATATTTTAGATATTCGTAACGGAAACAAACCCCGCCCAGAAAATTACCACACCATTTATTGGGATCTTGTTTTACAACATGGTCAAAAACCGAAACGAGATGGTAAGGCTATTTCGCTTAATCAAATGATGAGTGATCTAGGCTTTACTGAACAAGAGTTTCGCTTACTGAGAGAAGCTCAAGCTAACTCCGATGCGTTAGTTAACATGGAAGTCAAAGCCATGAATGCGGTTAAAGGACTGTTTGCTGATGCGAGTGGGAATTATACCGTCAGAAGAGCGCCGGATCGTAATATGGCCATCGAGTTATTACACAGTAATCAATACCATCAAGAAAAAGCCAAAATCATGGCTCCAATTGATAAGTTTTTTACTGAACTGGAGAATCGTACCAGTCAACAGATGAATGAGGCCGCACAGAAAGTAAAAAATACCGTATTGATCGGTAATATCTCATTAGTGATTGTCTTTGTGATTGCCATTCTTGGCTACTTCATTGTCAATCGTAAGGTCGTGAAACCGATAGACAGCATGGCAACCTTGCTCCAAAAAGTCGATAAGGATTCAGATTTAACCCTACGAGTGGATGATAAGAGTAATAATGAACTCGGGATCATTGGTTCGACTATCAACAAAGTCTTGGTTAGCTATTCTTCGACCATTACCAAAATTAACCAAGTTAACCATACTATCTCTGCTATCTCAGACACGATTCGTGATGTGACTGAGCAAAATGCAAAAGTGGCGAATCAGCAGAGCCAAGAGCTAGAAATGGCGGCTACCGCTATGGAAGAGATGACCTCGGCATTGTCTACCGTTGCTGAAAGTACTACGATGGCTGAGCAGTACGCCGGTAGTGCAGAAAAAGAAGCCAGCACCAGTAAGCAGGTATTTGATAAAACGACTCATGAGTTTGGTGAGCTGGAAAGCGAATTTACCAAAACGTCTGAGGTGATTCAGCAATTGGCGAATGAATCGAATAATGTTGGTAATGTGCTTGACGTCATTAAGGCTATTGCCGAACAAACCAACTTACTGGCATTGAATGCGGCGATTGAGGCGGCTCGTGCCGGTGAGCAAGGGCGTGGGTTTGCGGTTGTCGCTGATGAAGTTCGCTCTCTTGCCCAGCGAACTCAACAGTCAACGGGTGAAATTGAAACCATGATTTCTGCGCTGCAAGAAAAAGCGGAGCAGTCTACCAAAACCATTCGTTCCAGTGCCGATAAAATGCAATCGACACGCACGAATATGTCTACCGCTAATGAAGCATTGGGCACCATACAAAACTCGGCCATTGAAATCCATAAGCTTAATACCTCTATTGCCTCAGCAACGGAAGAGCAGTTAACAGTGAGTGATGAGATATCGAGTAATCTCAGTAATATTAAATCACTATCTTCTGATATGAATATTGCCATCAATCAACTTGGTCCAGTGGTTAGGGATTTGCAGCACAATGTTGATGATTTAAATGCTGCGATTAAACATATTCGAACTTAATAAGTTGATGCATAAGCCTATTAATCATATAGACCCTCATAAGAGGGTCGATTTATAAACAGATAGAGAGTGTTTCATTTGATTTTTAATCATTGGTGAGCTTTATTAAGCTCGATGATATTAAAGAGTGCTGTATTTATTTTTCCGGTTTCTTCACCGTTGAATAACAAAAAATAGATAAAGGAATTAGCTATGTCAGAACAACAAAAATTCCGGTTAGTCACGAGAAGTGACTTTGATGGTTTGGTGTGCGCTGTATTGCTCAAACAGCTTGAGTTGATTGATGAGATTAAGTTTGTACACCCGAAAGATATGCAAGATGGACTGATAGAGATTACCGAACACGATATTGTTACCAATTTACCTTATGTTAAAGAAGCACATATGGTGTTTGACCATCATTTATCAGAAACCATTCGTAATCAAGGGGCTCGGCCTAATCATGTTATTGACCCGAATGCACCTTCTGCTGCGCGTGTGGTATGGGATCATTATGGGGGAGGTTCGGTATTTCCGGAGCGATGGGTAGAGATGATGACGGCGGTTGATAAAGGCGATTCGGCTCAATTTACTCGCGATGAAGTGCTCGATTCTCAAGGTTGGAACTTATTAAATTTCTTGATGGATGCTCGCACTGGGCTCGGCCGATTTAAAGAGTTTCGAGTATCCAACTATAACTTAATGATGAATTTGATTGAGAATTGTCGTACCCAAAGTATTGAACAAATTTTGGTACTGCCTGATGTGCAGGAGCGGGTAGAGCTTTATCGCGAGCATGAAGTTAAATTTAAACAACAGATTCAGCGCTGTGGAAAAGTCTATCGTAATCTTGTTTTATTGGATTTAACCAATGAAGAAGTGATTTATGCTGGTAATCGATTCATTATTTATGCGCTCTTTCCTCACTGTAATATCTCGATTCACAAAATGTGGGGTTTTCAACAGCAGAATATTGTTTTTGCCACTGGTAAATCAATTTTTGATCGTAGTTCCAAAACCAATGTTGGTGCGTTAATGCTCAAATACGGTGGCGGCGGTCATCATGCTGCTGGAACCTGTCAAATTCCCTTATCTGAAGCAGACCGTGTACAAGAAGAATTGATCAAACAAATTAATTTAGACGGTTAGATTTGTCTCTAGAAAATAACAAACAGGGTACTCAGTACCCTGTTCATCTTCTCAATGTTAGAAATTAACAGCCATTGCGAGATAACCAGTTATAGGCAGCTCTCGCTTGAACTATCCCCCAACCGTAAAAATTATCTCTACCTGCGGCACCACGATCGAGAGCCGTTTGACTGAGTGACTGACGGATTCGCTCTGGTCGACATTGTGGAAAGTGACTCCAAACCAGCGCTGCGACACCTGCAACGTGAGGAGAAGCCATTGAGGTTCCGCTATAGCTTAAGTAGCCGCCATTATTTCCCGTGGATAAAACATTCACCCCGGGCGCTGAAAGCTCAACTTGTGAATTGAACTGTGAGAAGTTAGCCACATTACCACCTGAGTTAACTGCCGCAACTGAGACCACTGCATCATAAGACGCCGGGTATGAGAAGCCGCTGTTTCCTGAGTTACCTGCTGCTGCAACTAAGAGCATCCCTTGTTGGTAAAAGTTACGCATTGCGTTTTGTTCGGTTACGCTGCCTTGGCTACCACCTAAACTCATATTTACCACATGACTGCCTGCACTTTGACAAGATTGGATAGCTTGAATCAAATCCGAAGCGCGAGTCCAGACACCGGAATCGTTAAAGATTTTTACGTTGTGTAGGCCGACTAAGCCAGACGGTAGAACCCCAACAACTCCGACATTATTATCCAGTGCGACAATTGTCCCTGCAACGTGAGTTCCATGGCCATTGCCATCAGTGAACCATGAACCATGGCCAGAGAAAGTGCTGCCTGTGACTCCAGCGCTCGGTAGATCAACATGGTTGCGAAGATATCCCGAGTCGATGACGCAAACTTTACGATTAGCCGCATAAACGTCAGAGAGTTGATCCGCTTGTACCATACGGATTCCGTATGGGGTCTGTTGTGCGTAAGGCTCAATCTCAGCATCGAATAAATAGCGTATTGGATCGACTTCGATCATCGCCACATCAGGATTATCGAGCAGTTGCTTGGCTTGAGTTGGCGTCATCTCAACCACTGAAGTATGTAATGACTCGAGGTGATTGATGACCGTTACTTGCTGAGTACTTAATATATCGGCGGCTTTTTGCAGAGAGAAATCTGTTTCTGTTAAGCCGTTTTGACTCATCCGCATTGGTCCGCTGGTTGCCCCAGGCACGTAGGTAACAAAATAGCGTTGTTCTGTTTGATGATTTTCAACAGCAACAGAGGGGGTAAAACTCGGTACTTCTTGATCCTTAAGCTGAGATGCTATTGCCAGTGAGATTGAAGTTGGCAACAATAACCCAGCCAGTACTGTACGTTTGACATTTTTCTTAAACATTTTTTTATCCTTGTAAAATGTTAGTGGCAAATACCACTCATCAAGGATCATTACAACGGCAGCCATTCGCCAGTTTTATAGTTTATTAATAAAGCTATTATTAGCTGGGTGAATGTGTTTGTTTTTATTTACTGAATTGTTATCTATTGGTTAATTTAATGATATTGATAGACTATTAAGTAAAAAAAAACTGTACATTTTTTAGTCTGCTTGATTTACAGCATGGCGATTTATAATGATTATTTATCCATTATAAATCGCATAAATATCTATCAAGAGGCAGAAAAAAACCGAAAGCAAAGCTTTCGGTTTTAGGGAAACGAAATACTGAAATTAACGAGTAGGATAAATGGTTAAAGGCTCTAACGTGACCAGTGCGTTATTGGTTGCCCCTGGATGATCAATATAAGGCTTATCTTGCTGAATAGTATAAAAAACATCAACAAAATCATCATCGTTAGTCAGCAATCCGCTGGGGATGGCATCGATAATTTTACCTGTGATATTGGCAATCACTGAATACCCTTGAGCTTCAAGATCAGGAATTGACTGTAGCACTTTTTCTGCGGCTTCAACCAACAGCTTAGCCAGTTCTTTATAATCGGTACCACTGTCTTGCTCCATTAATACTATATCAACCGCTCCCCAACGATAGCGCGCCCAATGGATCATTACTTGGTTAGGATAGTAATCTATCTTGTCATAATCCAAATAAGGCATGTCAACCACATCAATCGTCGGTTTATCACGACTAGGATCAACCCCTGTTACCAAAGCATAAATTTCAGCTTTACCCAAAATCCAAGGCTCTTTGTCATCTTCAAGGCGGATTTTTTTCAATACCGTGGTTGAGAGAGGTTGCACATCTGATTTATTCGCCACACTAAGGTTACGCGCTTGCGATGTCGATAGGAGGTCGTCAGATTGACTGATGGGTTGTTGTCCCAATTTTTGCAGTTCCTGACGCATAGCTTGTAAGCCTGCCTGTAGTGATTTTGCGCTGTTATTATCGACAACAAATACAGGAAAGCTTGGTAATTGATAGACGTCCAACTGGTGGATATTGCCATAAATGTCGAACGCTTCAATAAACTGCCAGGTTTGCTCATTACCTTTGGGTTCAAAGGCGAATAATGGCAGTTGGCCTTGTTGCAGATCTTTGAGCATGGTGCCGTCGGCTAAGCGAAGCTCTAATAACTCATCGGTAAACGCTTCGATACCTTGTAATGTACGAATCGTTTCATCCGCTTGTTTAACACGAGCACTTAATGTTGGACTTTGATCGTCACTCACTAAATCGGCAATCGAAACACTTAAATTATGGTTATTCAGTGTGCTCTGTAGTGAGCTTGAATATAAATTATAATGTTGACTTAAATAGTAGGCGATATCGCGTTTTTCATTACTTATAGCATCAGCGCGCTGTTGAGCGCGTAAAGCACTATCATCTTCGGATTTACAACCTAGCAGGGCGAGGGCCAATCCGGCAATTAGGATTATTTTTTTTATCATAAGAAGCTCTTTATGGCAGCAAATAAAACGGGGGTATTCGCGGTGAATTTAACATAATGATTGATTCCGTCAATCATATTGGCCGGGCAAATATTGAACGAAGATCAAGCATTAGACTTTTAGCTCTAAAATGTCGATTGAAATCAAATATCTAACCTGAAAATTTTTCATGTTGTATTTGAAGCTTATTCACTATGATCTTGCTCACAGTATGCTTCAATGCTTGAACCAATAAAGCAGTATGGATACAAGAATATGAGCACATTTACCCTTCTTGATGGCGGTATGGGCCGGGAATTAAAACGCATAGGCGCGCCGTTTTCACAGCCGTTATGGAGCGCCCAAGCACTGATTGAATCGCCAGATCATGTCCGTTTAGCTCATCAGAGTTTTATTGATGCCGGTGCCGAGATCATTACCGTCAATAGTTATGCCTGTGTGCCCTTTCATTTAGGCGAAGCACTGTATCGCAGTGATGGCGCAAGATTGGCCCGTTTAGCGGCGAAAATTGCTGCTGAGGTTGCACAGCAAGCGCCACATGCCGTACAGGTAGCAGGCTCAATTCCGCCAGCAATGGGCAGCTATCGCCCCGATCTGTTTCAAGCGCAACCAGCGCAAGCGATCACCCAAACCCTGTATGCGGCGCAAGATCCTTACGTGGATATCTGGATTGCCGAGACCATTGCTAGCTTAGAAGAGTTGAGCATGATTCAACAGGTCTTAGGGCAATCAAGTAAGCCTTGTTATTACTCGTTTACTTTGCAAGATGATGGCGATGTGGCGCTGCTGCGTTCTGGAGAGTCGGTATCGGATGCGGCTCAGCAAGTTGCTGCGGCAGGAGGGGCAGGGATGTTATTCAACTGTTCAGTACCTGAAGTGATGGCGGATGCTATTTCGCAAGCGAAAAATGTGTTGAATGGAGATCAAACCGGTATCGAGATCGGGGTGTATGCCAATAGCTTTGCGCCGATTAAAGCGCAACATGCGGCTAATCAAACCGTTCAGGCGATGCGTGAGTTCAGCGCGCAAGATTATGTTGAGTTTGCCAAGCAGTGGTATGAACTAGGCGCAACCGTGATTGGTGGCTGCTGCGGTATTACCCCAACCCATATTCGTGCTTTACAGGATTGGAGGCAGGCGCTTGAAAAATCTTAACTATGGCTTGGCTTTCCCGGCGATTATTTTGGTCTTGGTATTACTGACCGTTTCAGCCCTTTATCCTGCCAACTCACAAGCCATGGCCGGACAAGCGATGGCGTGGGTCAGTCATTGGTTTGGCTGGTTGGTGCAACTAGCCAGTTTGGCGTTAGTCGGCTTTTTACTCTGGCTCGCCTTTTCCAAACATGGCCAAATCCGTCTGGGTGATGAAAAAACCGAATACAGCAATTTTTCTTATGGTGGGATGATATTCACCGCTGGTGTTGGTGCATCCTTGATTTACTGGGCGATTGGTGAGCCGATGTATTACCTACAATCGCCGCCGTTATTTGCCGAGGCGAATAGTTACCCAGCCGCGGCTTGGGCTGTGACCTATTCTATTTTCCATTGGGGGATCACTGGCTGGGCAATTTACTGTTTCCCCGCGATTCCTTTTGCCTATGCTTTTTATGTGCAGAAAAGGCGCACTTTAAAAGTGTCGAGTTTATGTTCATCCGTGGTCGGCAATCATCCGCTGGTCAGCAAAAGTATTGATCTGTTGTCGATTTTTGGCACGCTGGCTGCTTTTGCTAGCTCATTGGCGTTAACCGTGACGCTGGTGAGTACTGGGGTTGCCGATTTATTGGCGATCAATAACAGCCTTGGTCTTCAAGGGATTATTATTGCGTTGTTTGTTAGCTCATTAGTCGCGGTGATGTTAGTGGGCTTTAATCAAGGCATTAATCAAATTTCAAACTGGACAGTGACCTTGGCGATTGTGTTTGCGCTGTTTGTTCTGCTGGTCACTCAGCCTGCTTTCATCGTTAATAATTTTACTGATTCATTAGGGGTGATGCTAGATAGCTTTTTTAGAATGTCTTTGTGGACCGATCCGGTTCAGCAAAGTGGCTTTGCTGAAGGTTGGACGCAATACTATTGGTTTTGGTATTACGCTTATTTGATCATGATGGGGCTCTTTATCACCCGTATTTCACGCGGTCGTACTATTCAAGAGGTGATCCTTTATACCCTTTCGATGGGCGCTTTAGGCTGCGCATTTTTCATCTCTATTTTCGGTGGTTATGCAGTATGGGCGCAAATGCTAGGTGGCTTACCCGTTCAAGCGTGGATGGTGGAAGGGGGATTAACCTACGCTGTGGTCGCTTTGATCAAAACTTTACCCGGCGGTGGCTGGATCCTCGCTTTGTTTTTAATCATCCAATTTTTCTTAATGTTGACCACCATGTCGAGCGCCAGTGTCGCTACGGCGATGTTAACCACCAATCAACTTGAACTGAATGGAGATCCGGATAATCGAGTGAAGCTACTTTGGGCGGCGGCCATTGGTTTGATCAGTCTCAGTGTATTTTTAGCAGGCGGCGGCATAGAGACCATTAAATCACTGTGTGTGGTTGCCGGTCTGCCGATGATGTTTATCTATGCCATTATGTTGAAAGGTTTTTTACATACGTTAGGCATTTTACCCAGCCACAGTGAAGCAGAAACGGTGCCTGATCGCCAGATTGTGCTTAGTAAAGTGGAGTAACTGAACCCAAGCAAGCCGGAATTAACAACCGGCTTGCTTGGTACTGGCTAGCTTAAAATCATAGCGCTTTTGGCCTCAAGCGTGATGAGCATTTCTCCATGTCGATACTCATAATGTTGTGCGTTTAGCGCATTGCTAAACTCCCCACTGGTTAACCCCAACTGCCAGAGGGGCAAACATACGTCGCGGGCATGACCAAGATTAATCGCAACCAGAACTCTTTGCTCCGCATAGCAGCGTGCAAAGACAAAACTGCTCTCATCTTGATACAGCAGTTGAAAATCGCCTATCTGCAAAGCGACATATTGTTTTCGTAGCGCAATCAGTTGTTGAAAGAAAGCAAAATAAGGTGATGTTGTCACTTGCTGCCAAGGCATACAACGACGGTTGTCGGGGTCATGACTGCCTCTTAATCCAACCTCCGTCCCATAATAAATACAAGGCGTACCCACATAGGTGAAAAGTAG
The DNA here is from genome assembly GCF_013048685.1 of Vibrio sp. A8-1. NCBI lineage: Bacteria > Pseudomonadati > Pseudomonadota > Gammaproteobacteria > Vibrionales > Vibrionaceae > Vibrio > Vibrio sp. A8-1. The sequence continues at coordinate 104,443 of NZ_VHTC01000011.1, read as the reverse complement.
CGTGCTGGCGATATGAAATAACGGTTGATCGCCATCGATCAGCTCCATAAATCGTGCGGTATCATGGCTATCTAATTGATTGAGTTGCGCTAACTGATTCGCCCACGGGATTTTGGCTCTGGCTTCTGCTAGCCAATCGAGAAACTGCGCTACTTGGATATCGATAGGGTGAAAAGCAATATCTAAATGCGTGAGCAAGGCCCGTAAAGGATGCGCAAAACCATAATAATTCATCGCGCCATCTTCTTGATCGCCTTGTAGCCATTGAGTCGCTTCAAAAAAATGTTCACCCAATACATAGCAATCCGGGTTGATCTGTTTTGCCGCATCACGAAAGGCTTGCACGTAATGAGCGTTATTTTTGGCACCTTCACCTTCACCGAGCATATGGATAACATCAAAGCGCCAGCCATCAATTTGATACGGAGGCTTTAGCCAATGTTTAATTACCGCTTGATCAGATTGATAAATAGCCGCTCTGACGTCAGGATGCTGAAAGTTCAACACCGGTAAGCTAGCGACACCTTTCCAACCGATATATTCTTGAGTGTCGCCTTGGAAAAAATAGTAATCGCGATAAGTGGATTGGACCGATTGATAAGCGCCTACTTCTTGATGCCAACCCTGTAAATTAAACCACGGATGCTCGGTAGAAGTATGGTTAAAAACCGCGTCGAGCACAATTTTCATCCCTCGCTGATGAAGATTATCGCACAACTGCGCAAAGTGTTGATTGGTGCCTAAGTGTGGGTCGACATGATAGTAATCCATACAATCGTATTTATGATTACTAGGGGCATGAAAGATCGGGTTTAGGTACAGCGCAGTAACGCCAAGATCTTGTAAGTAATCAAGCTTTTCTTCTACCCCATATAGGTCGCCGCCATAAAATTCACAGCCGCCATTGCCTTGATGATTATCAACGGGCTCCCCCCATGCTTTAGCAATCACCGGTTTGCTGCCGCCACTGACACAGTATTCTCCGCTTTTCACGCTGATTTCCGGTTTGCCATTAGCAAAGCGATCCGGAAAAATCTGATAAAAAACCTGTCGACTAACCCAAGATGGTGGCTGATGTTGTGCATTGTACTTGAAGTGGTACTCACGACTTGGGATTCGCGCAGAGACAGATTTCGCATCTAACCACCACTGACCTTGCTCAGAGAGTAACTTAAAAACATAGTGAGTCACTGCGCGATCTTGATTTAGCGGGATAGTTGCTTGCCAATAAGTGAGCCGTTCATGAGTGGTTATATTGACCATCTCGACTAAATGTTCTTCATTATCAGGCTCATGACGCACGAGAATTTGGCGGCATGGAAATGAGCGTTCAATAGCTAGGGTTAAGGTTAATGAATCTTGGTGGCGAGTAACCCATGATTCAGTTTGGCCGTGAAAAAGAAACGGGGCGCGCATATTATACTCCTTCATCATCGTACAATTTCCCTGCTGTTTTTCTCAGCAGGGAGAAGATCAGCAACTGGCTTACAAGGCTAAGTGTTCAGGGTCAATTTCAATAAAATGTGTGGAAAGCGGCTGAAAGTTTATCTCGACATAACTGCGCTGCTTCGTTACCACCAGTGTGAGTGGTTGCTGATTGAGATGATCGATTAAGACATATTCTCCCTCGCTCAATTGCCAATGTTTAATCAGCTCTTGGGGTAAATGCAGTGGCACGGTTTTACTTGCCGTGGTGCTAAAGTTAGCGGCAATAATCAATTTTTGCTCAGGGCAAGAGCGGGCAAAGGCAAACAGCGTATGTTGTTGCTCTGCAAAAAGTGGCCAATTCTCGGCGTATAAATCGTGATAATCGCCCATCAGCGCTGGACTGTTTTTAGCTAAGCTGAGTAGCTGGCAGTAAAACTGACGTAGCTGGCGCTGCTTATCACTTAACTGCCCACCATCAAATCGACCATGATTAAGCCATTTTTGATGTTCAGGTACGCCAATATAGTCAAAAATAGAGGTGCGTGACGGCTGACCAAATCCAGCCTGTTCCGCTCCTGGCTCTCCCACCTCTTGACCAAAATAAATTAGGGTCGGCGCACTGGATAAACAGGTAGAGATCAGCATCGCTGGCCGCCCTTGTTCAGCATCACCGGCAAACTCAGCTGAGGCAATGCGTTGTTCATCGTGATTTTCTAAAAAATGCAACATATGATGTTCAATATCACGCATTTGATGCTCAATGCTGCCAATGATCGCGGTTGAGGATTTGCCCTGCATGATGGCTTTTAACCCATCGTATAAATCGACTTTATCGTACAAATAATCCATTTTGCCTAACTGAATATAATCACGGTAAAGCTCAGGTTGATAGACTTCGGCCATTAAAAAGGCATTAGGATTAACGTGCTTGATCGCTGAGTTCATAAAACTCCAAAACTCAATCGGTACCATCTCCGCCATGTCATAACGAAACCCATCAACCCCTTGCTCTAGCCAGTAGAGCGCAATATCACGAAACTTAAGCCACGAGTTCGGCACCGACTGCTGCTGCCAAAAAGTAAAATGCGCTTGATGAGAAAGCCAACGATAAGATTCTGGCAGTTCGGCGAAGTCTTTTTCTCCACTAGGGGTAACGCCGTAATTAATCTTTACCGTTTCATACCAATCGTCCACATCCGGTTTGGCCTGCCGCGAGCCATTGCCGGTCCATTTGGCTGGAAATTCTTGATAAGACTCAGCCAGGAGCGGATGATTTTCACCCCCTAATGGTGCTAAGTGATCGGGCAGATCGGGCATTTGAAACACCTGATTGGGTAGGTAATAAAAATTATTGTCTCTGGCATACTCAAGTTGAGTATTATCACTTTGTCCGAAGTCCTCGACACCGGGAGGATTGTTTAATCCTTGATAGTGTCGTGCCACATGATTCGGAACAATATCAATAATGACTTTTAATCCAGCCTGATGTGAGCGGTTAATTAAGGCCAAAAACTCTTGGTTACGTTGCGCGGTGTTATCGGCCAAATCGGGATTGACTGAGTAATAATCTTTCACCGCATAGGGCGAACCAGCGCGTCCTTTCACTACGCTTGGATGATCATCACTGATGCCAAACTGGCGATAATTGGCCACTAAAGCATGATGATGAACACCCGTATACCAAATATGCGTTGCTCCCAATTGAGCAATTTCTTGCAAGGCTTTAAGCGTAAAATCACTAAACTTACCCACTCCGTTTTGCGCTTTTGTGCCCCAAGGGATGTTGGCGGTTTGCGTATTACCAAATAGACGAGTGAATACTTGATAAACGTTTATTTTTGAAGAGGAATATTTTGGATGCATCGTCTAAAACCTAACTGCTATCAATAAGAAACCGCTTAAGGGTAGACAATGGTTTGATAATGCAACTCATCCCTTACTCAGCAATTTAGGGCGTAGATCGAAGGGAGAGTGGAAAAGTGTGAGCGAGGTTAAGCTATACGAATGAACGGAATGGTTGTTGCTATGGCCTGCTGGTGATTATAGCAAGCCACAGAAATCGAGAATTAAACCCCAGCGCGTTTCAGTAGTCCGGCCATCAGTGGCGAGCTGGATTTCACTTGTTTAGATTTGTTTTGTAAGCTTTTCACTAGCTGTGGCTGATTGATGTTTTTGGCAATATAAGCCATGGCCTGATAAAACCCGGCAGCAGAGTTGATTTTGGCTTTATCATTGAGTGGAGCTAGCAGTTGAACCATCGCTGTACCACTCATGCCATTATCGATAGCGTGTTGTTGAACGACATCCAACAAATGATCTAAATCGGCTAAGGCTTCGGTGCTTTCTATCCCTTGTTTTTGCATTTCTTTGCGGTTGCGCTTGCGAATTTGTTTGATCACAAATGCAGGTTGGTTAATCTTTTTAAAACCAAAATAACCAGCGGCCACGACAAGAACTAGCCCACCGACAACATAACCCCAAATAGAGCCAGAAGAAGACTCAACCATCGGCTGAATGGCATCAATACTGGTTGCGATATCAGACATACATATTCCTTACTTTAGAGAAAACTTAACCGCTATACTTTTCCTACTTTAAGCTGCAGGGGTGTTGGCTACGTTCGTTCACCCCAATCATAGAGTCTGTCTATGCTCATGGGGATGAACTCACTTGCCGCCTACCTGCAGCCCCAAGTTATTGGGGTAGAGGAGGGCAGTTAAGTGTGAAAAGACCATCATTGACTGTGCAGCAAGGTGTTGCTTTGCGTTTTATCAACAATAGTGCAAAAGGCAGTCATGGTTATATCATTTAATCGGCGCAATGTGATCGTTTCACGTTGAAAATTAATCGGACAGTGACGACTCACGCACTATCAACTGGCCAAGATAGGTATGATGCAATGAGGTCACTGGCTGCTTATTAGCAAGCATTACCGCGCATTGTGTCGCAGCCTGAGTTAACTCGACGATCGGCAGCGCCACGGTTGATAAACTTGGAATGCCGTAGGCCGCTGCAGGTTCATTATCAATACCAACGACGGCAATATCCCGTGGTACGTGCAGGCGGTGCTCATGTAAAGCGCGAATGGCGCCAATCGCCATATCATCATTACAGGCAAAAATCGCACTAAAGTGGACACCTCGAGTGAGTAGCTGCTGGGTAGCATGGTAGCCCGAGTTAAGGCTATTATCGCCTTCGGCGATCAAATCAGGCTTGGGTTCAATATCAGATTGCGCGAGTTGCTGCTGATAAGCGGCGAAGCGGAGCTGTCCTGTTTCACTGTTGAGCGGTGAAGTAATACAAGCAATCGCTCGATGGTTAAGGGTGAGTAAGTGTTGGACGGCAAGGGTGGCTAATTGAGTTTGATCTAAGCCAAAGCTTGCGATGGCAGTCGTAGAAAAGCATCGATTTAACACCACGAGCGGTATGGCATGCGTCTGTTGCCATTGAGTGAGCTCGCTTTCCGTTAAATGACGGCTATAGATCATAATCGTGTCACAGCGTTGATTCGCCAATGTTTGCAGCGCTTCTCGCTCACCTTGAGCACTATTTTTACCATTCACTACCAGCAATTTTTTGCCCGCTTGCTGAGCCCCTTGTTCGGCATGATGCAGAATGCTACCAAAATAGCTGCTTTGAAAATGCGGTAAGCTTAAACCAATCGCATGAGAGGTATTGGTGGCCAGCGCTTGCGCCAAGGTATTGGGTTGATAACCGAGTTGTTGCATGGTAGCAAGAACCGCTTGGCGGGTAGATTCTTTTACTTGGCCATTGCCGTTCAGCACTCGTGATACGGTTGCTTTAGACACTCCGGCGGCTTTGCATACATCATTAATGGTGGCCATGACGACGATTACTCCTAACTGATCCAGCCCTTTGTCACTTGAGCGTGCAAAGGGCTGGTGAGTGTAGCGTGTTATTCATCTCAGCTCTATACCCTTCCTACTTGCCGCCTAGCGGCAACGGCAAGTGGTTTGGGTATCGATGCAATTAAATAATTTGTCCGTTACTGGCAATCACTTGCTGATACCAGTAAAAACTTTTCTTTTTCGAGCGCGCCATGGTTCCCGTACCATCATCGTGCTTATCGACATAGATGAAACCATAACGTTTTTTGTATTCACCGGTGGTAAAAGACACGCAATCAATACAGCCCCAAGGCGTGTAACCCATCACGTCAACACCATCGTAGTTAATGGCGGTAGCCACCGCTTTGATGTGCTCGCTGAGATAGTTAATTCGATAATCATCATTAATTGAACCATCCGTTTGTACTTCATCAATCGCACCAAGGCCATTTTCGACAATAAAAATTGGCTTTTGGTAACGCTCATACAGTTCAGATAGGGCAACACGTAAACCGTCGGGATCGATTTGCCAGCCCCAATCAGAGGCGGGTAGATATGGATTGAGACGGCTATTTTCAAACAAGGAGGTCGTTTGTCCTTCCTCTTTCTGGGTTGAGACAATATTGGTCATGTAGTAGCTGATCGCGAGGTAATCAGCGCAGCCTTCACGTAAAATTTGCTCATCCCCAGAGGCAATATCGATTTGGATATTTTTACGTTGCCATTCTTTAATCAGATAACTTGGGTAGTAGCCACGCACTTGAACATCACTAAATAGATACTTTTCGCGCATGAGCTCTTGTGCGAGTAATACGTCTTCTGGACGACAAGTGGCAGGGTAGAGCGGCATGATGTGGATCATGCTACCGATTTTAAAATCAGGGTTTATTTGATGACCTAATTTGACCACTCGCGCACTGGCAACAAATTGATGGTGCAGCACTTGGTACATCATCTGTTCAGGATTTGGGTAATCGGTGTAGATCATCCCTGAGTTACAATATCCCCAAATCGGCAGCTTCCAGTTACGCTGATTATTGATTTCATTAAAAGTGATCCAGTATTTGACTTTGTGCTGATAGCGTTCCATCACGGTCTGGCTAAATTTAACGAAAAAGTCGATCACTTGTCGATTCGCCCAACTGCCATAGTGTTTCACTAAGTGATTCGGCATTTCGAAATGCGAAAGGGTGATGACCGGTTCAATGCCGTATTTCAATAGCTCATCAAACAGATCATCATAAAATTGCAGCCCAGCTTCGTTAGGTGTGGCTTCATCGCCGTTCGGAAAAATCCGCGTCCAAGCAATCGATGTGCGAAAGCATTTAAAGCCCATCTCAGCAAATAACGCGATATCCTCTTTATAACGTCCATAAAAATCAATCGCTTCATGGTTAGGATAAAACTGATCGGATTCTACGCTATCGGTGATTACTCGCGGTACTTCATGCGCCCCTTTAGTCAGCACATCAACCACACTCACGCCTTTACCGTCTTTGTTCCAGCCACCTTCTACTTGGTGAGCCGCCACTGCGCCGCCCCAGAGAAAATCTTTCGGAAAACTGTACTGTGTCATAGGTTGCCCCTTAATCATCTTATTAGAAACATGCTTAACCTGTGGCTAGTCTAGATCGTTTTTCACTCATTTGGAACCGGTTTCTGTAACCGGTTCCAAATTTTTCTGTTCGGTGTGAACTTTGCCGTGAAGCGCATAGAAATGATGCACAGGCCCATGGCCTTTACCTACCTGTAACTGGTCAGCATGTAAGATGGCTTGCGAGATATAATGCTTTGCTCGCGTTACCGCTTGCTCAAGGCTTAAGCCTTGCGCGAGGTAAGAAGCGAGCGCTGCAGAAAGGGTACAACCTGTACCATGAGTATTGCTGGTGTGGATTCTTCGCCCTGAAAAACACGTTACCCACGATCCGCAGATCAGCCAATCGTGACTATTTACTGATGCAGTAAAATGGCCACCTTTAAGCAGCACCGCTTGGCTTGGCAAAGCTTGTAATGCGGTGATGATCTCATCAAGTTGCTGGTCGTGTTTTGGCATCGGACAGCCAGTTAATACCGTGGCTTCGGGTAAGTTGGGGGTAATAACCGTGGCTAATGGTAATAACTGCTGTTTTAAGTCATTGACGGCTTGTTCGGCAAGTAACGCATCACCGCTGGTGGCGACCATTACCGGATCTAACACGATAATCTTTGGTTGATAGTGACGGAGTTTTTCAGCCACGATATGGATAATCTGGCTATCAGCCAGCATGCCAATTTTTACCGCGGCCACGGTAAAGTCACTAAAAATCGCATCCAGTTGACTGGCAATGTGTTCAATGGCAATCGGTAAAATTGCCGTTACTCCAAGGGTATTTTGTGAGGTGATGGCGGTAATGGCGCTACAAGCATAGCTACCAGTGGCGGAAATGGCCTTGATATCGGCTTGGATCCCGGCGCCGCCGCCGCTATCTGAGCCAGCAATGGTTAATACGATGGGGATGGATGAAATAGCAGATAAGGTATTGGTCATGAAAGGCTCCTATAGATGACGTATAGGAACTGGCCAGTGACGACCAATATGGTCGAAGCTAAATCATCGTATACACATTGATGCTAGTGGTATGCGAAAGCTGTGTCATTGGTTGCCATAGTTCCCTACGTCAGTGCTAACTGAATCAGGTTCAACGGGTCTCGCAATGCGATCTCAGCCTTAAGGCTCCCCGACTATAGTGGTGCATATCCTGCCGACTTAACGCGACAGGGTTATTGGATAGGTCCCCTTTTAGCGACAATTTTAAGCCACTTGGATAGACTGATTGATTTTATAACAATCATTAAGATAACAATCAATCCAATCAGTCCCTGTGGGATAAATAAAAATGCCCACTCAAAGAGTGGGCAAAGCGTAAGATTAACGGTTGATGGTTTGTCGCGTAATCGATGTTCAAAGCGACTTAATAATTTTTGCCGTTAAGGGGGATACCTTACGCGTTAGCACGAGCACCTAGTTTGGCTTTTTCACGCATACCGAGCAACAAGGTGAGGGCAAATGATGCGACGAACGCGATAACCATGCCGACCACATAGTAGCCAATTTTATCAGGACTGATGGAGATAATACCCGGTAAACCTGCTGCACCTAAAGCGTGTGCTTTTACGGTAAATAAAGTAATGAATGCACTGGCGATGGCTGCACCGCAGATTGCTGCGATAAACGGATAACGCAGTTTTAAGTTAACCCCAAACATTGCAGGTTCAGTAATGCCCAGTAACGCGGTTACACCAGAAGGCACAGCAATCCCTTTCATTTTGGTTTCTTTGCTGGTAAGTCCCACGGCTAAAGCAGCAGCGCCTTGCGCCACATTGGACATGGCAGCAATAGGGAAGATAAACGTACCGCCAGTGATAGCGATATCAGCAAGAAGCTGAGTTTCAATCGCAATAAAGCTATGGTGCATGCCTGTTATTACAAATGGTGCATAGACGAAGCCAAATAGTGCGCCACCGATAAAGCCCGCTGATTCATACATCCAGTTTAAGCCATCGCCTAATAGGAAGCCGACATCACGAGTTAAAGGACCAACTACCGTAAAGGTCAGAAACCCAGTGATGAAAATAGCCAGCATCGGCGTTAATAGGTTATCAAGCACAGAAGGGATGATTTTTCTTAACCCATTTTCGACTTTAGCCAGAATAAAGGTCGCGACTAAGACGGGTAATACCGAGCCTTGATAGCCGACTTTCTGGATCTCTAAGCCTAAAATATTCCAAGTAGGAATGTCGCCGGTTAATGAAGCGCTACCAAATCCCCAGCCATTGAGAAGATCAGGATGGACCATGAGCATGCCCAAAGCTGCGCCAAGGAAGGGATTACCACCAAATTTACGAGAGGCAGAAAAAGCCAGTAAAACCGGTAAATAAACAAAAGGGGCATTGGCGAAGGTATTGATCATACTCGCTAAATCAGCAAGACCCGGATTGGCGTCAATCAGTGATTGCCCATCAAGAAATAATCCTTGTGCCGTTAATAGGTTATAAAGACCCATTAATAAACCGCCCGCGACAATGGCTGGAATGATCGGCACGAAAATGTCCGATAAGCCTTTCACCGCACGCTGGACAATATTTTGCTTCTGCGCACCCGCAGAGGCGACATCATTGGTGGACATCTCAGCGAGGCCAGTCAATTTCGCCATTTCAGCGTAAACTTGGTTAACAATCCCAGAGCCAAAAATGATTTGGTACTGGCCTGCGACTTTAAATTGACCTTTAACACCATCGAGATCTTCAATGGCTTTTTCATCAATCAGCGATTCATCACTGATCGCCAAACGTAGTCGAGTGGCACAGTGTGCGAGTGCTTGAATGTTGGCTTTGCCACCCAAGAGCTCAATAAGTTGTTTTGCTATGACTGGATAGTTCATAACTCACCCCGGTTGTTGTGAATGATTTATAGGATAGTTTTAATGATTACAGTTGTTTTTTTTGGGAACGTTTGCAGATTTAATAATCATCAACAAATCGCTACAGGTCAAAAGGAAATCAGTAAATATGTGAATAGGATCGCCAAAACCCGCAGTGATAATTAACAAAACAAGGGTAGAATCACGCAATAAGAACGATAAGATGGTAGTGATTTTGCAATCAATCCCAATGTGATGATGGAATGAGAAAATAATGGCAAGTTTGCATGATGTAGCGCGTTTAGCTGGTGTATCAAAATCGACCGTATCACGAGTGATGAATGACGAGTATGGTGTTAAAGAATCGACCAAAATCAAGGTCTTAAAAGCGGTTGCTGATTGTGGTTATATGGTCAATCAGGTTGCAAAAGATCTCAAATCACAAAAGACCAATTTGATTGGCGTGATTGTGCCTCGGGTCTCTTCCCATGCCACCGCGCAAGGGGTTGATGGTTTAACGGCTATTTTTGAACAAGCAGGAAAGCATGTATTGCTCGCCAATACTCATCAAATTCATGCTAAGGAATTAGAATACATTCAAATCTTTAATCAAAAGCGAGTTGAGGGAATCATCTTCTATGCGACTCACCTTGATGAGCCTTTGATTAAAGCGATTCAACAATCTCATGTTCCCGTTGTATTAATTGGTCAGGATGGCTCGTTATACAATATCCCTAGCGTGGTGCATGATGATTTACGAGTCGGGTTTGAAGCAGGTAATCGCTTAGTCGCGGCCGGGTGCGAGCAGATCGGTTTTATCGGTGTGCAAAGTGATGATTTGGCGGTGGATGCCCTGCGTTCGCAAGGGTTAGCTCAGTCACTAGCGCTTCATCAGCGAGAGTTATTGTTTCATGCACGTGGTGATTTTTCGATTGAATCAGGTTATCGGTTAGCTAAGCGGCAACTGCAAGTTTTCCCTCAACTCGATGGACTATTTTGTGCGACTGATCGATTAGCGGTCGGGGCAATTAAAGCCCTGCATGAGAGCGGTCGAATTGCGGGTCAGCAGGTGAAAATACTCGGGGTCGGTAATGACGAGTTGGCTTATGTCAGTACTCCAAGCTTATCAACGTTCAATTATGCTTTTGATAAAGCAGGAGAAAATGCCGCAAAAATGTTGCTTGATCGTATTGCTGGGCAAGGTTTAGAGATGAGTAAAGTCGTGTTGACCTTTCAAAATATTGATCGTGAGACTTGCTCACCATTGGGCTCGTAGAGACTAGTCGACAATTTTGTGTTCTTTCTCACATTGCTCTCGTCGAGTTACTCATGAAAATCAGAAATACTTGCCTATCGGCGTAATGTCTTATACTTTTTGAGAACGTTCCCGATTTAATGGTAATTCTATGTCTCTTAATTTGTTGATTGAACTCGCTGGTGGGATAACCAATATTCTGCGTATTTTAGCACCAGAAGGGCGGGTAACCGTTGCGGTACGTGATTTACAGCAGGTTAAACCGCTGCCAACATCGATAGTCTCAGAGTCGGTATTAGGGGAGTGGCAGCTTTCTATGCCGATCAGTGATGAAATTTCTGAACACGATTTGGCAGAGGTTGGCATTCACATTGCCAAGCAGCAACGTCAACAAGCTAAAGCTTATTTACCGCCGACCGAAAGTGTATATCGTCCGCAATGGCATATTTCGCCGCCACAAGGTTTACTTAATGATCCTAATGGTTTTGTTTATCATCAAGGTGAATATTATCTGTTTTATCAGTGGCACCCGTTTGCTTGCCAGCATAAAGACAAATATTGGGTGTTACTCAAGAGCCAAGATCTCATCAACTGGCGTTGGCATTCGATCGCACTGACGCCATCAGATTGGTTTGACAGTCACGGGGTTTTTTCAGGTCATGCGGTCAGTGATGATGACGATCTGTGGTTGTTTTATACCGGAAATACTCGATTAGGACAGGATAGACAGCGGCAGACCATGCAGTGCATTGCTAAAGCTAACTCCGAAGGTGGTTTCACTAAGCTAGGCCCGGTTATCCGCACACTACCAGATGGTGTTACTGAGCATATTCGCGACCCTAAAGTCGTCTATAAACAAGGCCGCTGGCAGATGCTGCTCGGCGCGCAAACTCAGCAATTAGCGGGTTGTTTAGCCGTTTATCATTCGGATAACTTACATGATTGGCAATTTGATGGATTGTATGGTCAAGAATTAGCGCCTTATGGTTATATGTGGGAATGCCCAGATAGATTTGAACTGGATGGCCAAACCTTGGTTGTTTTTGGTCCACAAGGTATTCGCTCATCTAATCCTCATCACACCATTGAACACCACAATCGAATTTTTACCGTCGCCGACAATCAGCCAGGACAGCTACAATTCTTACAAGGTTGGGAGCTTGATAGTGGTTTTGATTTTTATGCGCCGCAAACGGCATTGACGCCAGATGGACGCCGCGTACTCTGTGGTTGGATGGGGCTACCGGACGAGGTCGATCACCCCAGTTGCGCTGATGGTTGGATCCATCAATTAACCGCGTTACGTGAGTTACGGTGGGTAAATGGTCGCGTGATACAGAGCCCGATTCGTGAACTGACTCAGTTACGTGGCGAAAAACGCTCACTACATTTGACCGAGCAGGGTATCGACATTGGCGGTAAAAGTTATGAATTACAGGTCACTTTACCTTGGGGGAGTGAGCTGCATTTGATGAAAAATCGTCACCAGCAAGTTGTGTTATCCCTTGATGAGCAGAGCCACACTTTACGCTTAGATCGCAGTCAAACTGAGATCCGTCAAGGGGATACAATACGAGAGCTAAACCTCACGACAGAACAAGTTAAGCTACAAATTCTGGTTGATCATTCGTCGATTGAAATTTTTATCAACCAAGGAGAGCAAGTGATGAGTAGCCGCGTGTTTACCGCGCCGGATGCTACGCAAATCGCTTTGTTCGGCGCTGAGCTTGAAGCGGATTACTTCCCTCTTCAGGCAACATTAAAGCCGTTTGCTGCTTAAGGTTATCCTCCTCCTATTTGTAACTGTAGCGATGTTGGCTACGTTCGTTCATCCCAATCAAATAGCTTGTCTATGCTTATTGGGATGAATTCATTTGCCGCTTACCTGTGACTCCAAATCGTTTGGGTATAATAGTGGCTGTTGGTTCAACAAGACCAACAGCCATTCAATTAAGATTCGATAAATTCGAGTAATGCTTGTTGATTAGGCAGAGCCGTCATGGCTCCTTTTTGGGTGGTGGCTAATGCACCGCAGCTATGTGCCCATTGGATGGCTTGGGCAATATTCTCTTGCCAGTTATGGCTTGTCGCCAATTGGTACAACAAACCACCGACAAAAGCATCGCCTGCGCCAGTGGTATCAATAGGTTTGACCACTTTACCTGTAACTAACTGCTGTTGTTTGCCTGTTACCACTAAAGCACCTTTTGCCCCTTGAGTGACCACCACTAAGGGTAAAGCGAGGGGAGCTAATGCGGTTAACCCTTGCTCAATAGTTTGTGTTTGAGTTAAAAAAGTCAGCTCTTCTTCAGAAAATTTCACCACGTCAGCCTGACTGACTGCCTGCATCACGACTTCGATAATCTGCTCCGGGTTTTGCCAGACTTCTTCGCGTAAATTAGGATCAAAACTGACATAACCGCCGGCTTGTTTGATTCGTTCTATGGCTGCAAAAGTGCTGCTGCGACTTGGCTGGTTAGCAAGCGCGATGGAGCAGACATGCAACCATTCCCCTTGTTTAAAGGCTGGAATATCGGTTGGCTGTAGGAACTGATCAGCACTGGGTTTGACCATAAAAGTGAAGCTACGCTCACCAGAGCTATCGAGATCAACCACTACGGTTGAGGTGCGTTGCTGCTCATCGAGAATAAGATGTTGGCAATCGACTTGTTCCGTGGTTAAGATTTGTTGGATAAATTGACCAAAGGGATCGTTCCCGACTCGACCAAAAAAAGCGCTTTGCCCACCTAATCTTGCAATAGCAACGGCAACATTAGCAGGAGCCCCTCCGGGACATTTTAAGTAATGCTTGTCTCCTTCGGGAATTAAATCGACGACGGCATCACCCGTTACCCAAATTTTGTTCATTGTCATTTCTCCAGATAATGGTTTGTTCCAGTTTAGCTGATGGACTAGGGAGTAAAAAGCGCCAAGTGATGAGTAGAATATTTTGCTTCTCAAAATGTGACCGTTTATCAATAAACGAGGTAAATTTGAGATTTTTAGTTTAATTTTCGGTATCGTTCCCAGTTTGATTTAAATTACGCTTGGACAGATTGACGAAAATAAAATCTCAGCGCAAACTGCGCTGGTTTTTCTACTTGTTGCGGAGCGTTTAGCATGTTTTCCTTACCGCCAATGTTGGTCACTATTGGTCTGTTATTGATCAGTAATGTTTTTATGACCTTCGCTTGGTATGCCCACCTAAAAGATTTAGCCCATAAACCTTGGATCATTGCTGCATTGATCAGTTGGGGAATCGCCCTATTTGAATATATGTTTCAAGTACCCGCCAATCGTATTGGTTATACGGTAATGAACTTAGGCCAACTGAAAATATTGCAAGAAGTTATTACGTTAACTGTGTTTGTACCTTTTGCGCTGATTTATATGAAAGAACCTTTTCGACTTGATTTTATCTGGGCCGGACTGTGTTTACTTGGCGCGGTGTTTTTTATTTTCCGTCCACAAATACTTGAAATTTTGACGCGTTCTCTTGGATAGCTGATTTTTAGGCGAATATCGGACGAAGAGTCATTAAAACTAATCGGTTAGGCGTGTAGTTATTCTTTTTGTGAATGCGACATGCTGGAGCAATACGATCAGCTTAGTGCAAGGTAGTGACCCTCTTCACAGAACGCAGGGCTTTAACAGGGGATTATTACAATAAGTTAGACGTTCTACTGTTTAAATGTTAATTTTTTGCTAAAGTTGACGGCGAAAGATACTGCTAATCGGGTTGCAAGCAGTGCTTATGCCCGACTTATCTAAAGATTGTTTCCCTTGTCGATTAAAAAGGCTACTGGCTAAGTAAGTGGTGGTTTATTAGTCACTAGGGCATAGCCGCAAACGCGCAGCGGTACAGCGTTATAGTGGAGTAATTGCCTAATAATTGATGTGGGTTAAGGATATCATTGGTTAGCTTTACATTTTATTGGCAAATTACTTCGATGATTGCTAATGTGCGAAATTCTTTATTAGGTCTAGGTTATATTGCTTGGTTTTTGCGCTAAGCCACCTGATTCAGGCCGTTCTGAAGGCTTAATAAAGAGTCATGGATGCAAAATAAAAACTTGGAGTTTATGCATGTACAAAAATAAAATCACACAAGCCTTGTTACTTAGCGCAGGTTTAACTGTCGCTACGACCCCTTTCTCTGCGCTCGCTGCTGATGTTCCAGCAGGAACTAAACTTGCTCCTGTTCAAGAGCTTATCCGTGGTAATGGTACTGAAGTTGCTTCTCTCGATCCGCACAAAACAGAAGGTGTACCAGAATCGCACGTAATTCGCGATTTGCTCGAAGGTTTAGTTAACCAAGATGCTGATGGTAATACCATTCCTGGTGTTGCCGAGCGTTGGGAAACCTCAGATAACCAAACTTATACCTTCTATTTACGTAAAGATGCAAAATGGTCTAATGGCGATCCAGTGACTGCGCAAGATTTCGTTTACAGCTGGCAGCGTGCGGTCGACCCTGCTACAGCGTCACCTTATTCTTGGTATATGGAATACACCAAGATGAAAAATGCGAAAGAGATCATTGCCGGAGAAAAAGCCAGCACGACATTAGGTGTTAAAGCATTAGACGATCATACTTTGGTGGTTGAATTGGATACGCCACTGCCGTATTTCGTGATGATGACTGGTCATACCACAATGAAGCCTGTCCATAAAGGGACGATAGAGAAACATGGTGATGAGTGGACTCGCGCGGGTAATTATGTCAGCAATGGCGCTTATATGTTGGACCGTTGGGTAGTTAATGAGCGTTTAGAGCTGAAACGTAATCCAAATTACTGGGATGATTCAAAAACAGTGATTAATAAAGTCACGTTTTTACCGATTGAAAACCAAGTCGCAGAGATGAACCGCTTCTTATCTGGTGAGATTCACATTACCAACGAAGTGCCGATTGAGCATTTCCGCCGTTTACAACGTGACCATGCTGACTCGGTTTCGGTAGTCGGAAGTTTATGTACTTACTACTATGGTTTTAATAACCAAAAACCGCCTTTGGATGATGTGCGAGTTCGAAAAGCGCTCTCTTTCGCGATTGACCGTGATGTCATCGCCAATGCGATTATGGGCCAAGGTGAAAAACCAGCTTATTTCTTAACCCCAGAAATTACCGCTGGTTTCCAACCAGAAATGCCTGCTTATGGCAAAATGACTCAACAGCAACGTTTGGCCGAAGCGAAAAAGTTACTAGAAGAAGCGGGTTATAATCGTAGTAATCCACTGCGCTTTAATTTGCTATACAACACCTCAGAAAACCACCGTAAAGTCGCGACCGCGATTCAATCGATGTGGCGCTCAGGCCTTGGAGTGAACGTTACGCTAGAGAACCAAGAGTGGAAAACCTATCTTGATTCACGCCGTGAAGGTAACTTTGACGTGACGCGTGCTGGCTGGTGTGGTGACTACAACGAAGCTTCATCATTCCTTACCTTGATGAAGTCAAGCAACAGCTCGAATGATCCAAGATATCATAACGAAGAGTATGATGCGCTGATGGCCAAAGCCATGGCAACTACCTCAGAAAAAGAGCGTCAGGCGATTTACGCTCAGGCAGAAAAACTGCTTGCACGTGACATGCCGATTGCCCCTATCTATCAATATGTTAAATCTCGTTTGTTATCACCACAGGTCGGTGGTTTCCCGAGCAATAACGCTGAAGAAAAAATCTACACTAAAGATCTTTATCTCATAGCAAAATAATAATTGAGTGGTTAAACCACCTGTTGTTCGACTCTGCATGTACGTAACGGTGCATGCAGTGTCGTTTGTATTTTTTATTATCACAGATTGGAAAGAGTGAGTTTATGTTTAAATTCATCGTAAAAAGGATATTTGAGGCAATACCAACCATGTTGGTATTGATCACCCTGTCTTTCTTTCTCATGCGCTTTGCACCGGGAAATCCGTTTTCTAGTGAGCGTCCATTACCACCGGAAGTCATGGCCAATATCAATGCCAAATATGGCCTTGATAAGCCCGTTTCGGTGCAGTACATCACTTATCTCGGTAATATTTTGCGTGGTGATTTAGGTCCCTCGTTTAAATATAAAGATTATACCGTGAATGAGTTGGTTGCGAGTTCACTACCCGTGTCGGCAAAAATTGGTGCTGCGGCGTTTATCTTTACGATTATTATCGGTGTCTCGATTGGTACGATTGCGGCGTTAAAGCACAATACTTGGATAGACTATACGATTATGTCGACCGCGATGCTCGGGGTCGTCATGCCTTCCTTTGTATTAGCGCCGGTATTAATTTATGTCTTTTCCATCAAATTAGGTTGGTTTCCGGCCGGTGGCTGGCTCGATGGATCCTTTAAATATATGGCGTTGCCAGTGATTGGTATGTCGTTGCTGTATGTTGCAACTTTTGCCCGTATCACCCGTGGTTCGATGATTGAGACCTTAAACAGTAATTTTATCCGTACCGCTCGTGCCAAAGGATTAAGCTATCGCTATATCGTGTTTAAGCACGCGTTAAAACCCGCTTTACTGCCGGTTGTCTCTTATATGGGACCGGCTTTCGTTGGCATTATCACTGGTTCGGTGGTCATTGAAACCATTTTTGGTTTACCCGGAATTGGTCGTTTGTTTGTTAACGCGGCATTTAACCGAGATTACTCCTTAGTGATGGGAATCACCATTTTGATTGGTTTCTTATTTATCTTATTTAACGCGATTGTCGATATTCTTCTGGCTTATATCGACCCGAAAATTCGCTACTAGTTTGAGGGCGAAAGCATGTTAAAGAAACAAGAACACTTACAAGCCATAGAGAAATTTACCGAAAACCTTGAGATTGAAGGTCGTAGTTTATGGCAAGATGCTCGTGTACGTTTTATGCGCAACAAAGCGGCAATGGCGAGCTTATGTATTTTATGCTTCATCACTTTACTGGTGGTGTTTGGGCCGATGCTGGCTAATTTTAGTTACGATGAAACCGATTGGTATGCGATGCACGCGGCCCCTTCGGCAACCCATTGGTTTGGTACTGATGCCTTAGGGCGAGATTTATTTGTCCGGACCTTAATTGGCGGCCGAATCTCTTTGATGGTCGGGATCATGGGTGCGTTTGTTGCCGTACTGATTGGGACTTTATACGGCGCGGCTTCTGGTTTTATTGGTGGTCGTACCGACCGTGTGATGATGCGTGTTTTGGAAATTTTATACGCGATTCCTTTTATGTTTCTGGTTATCGTATTGGTGACGTTTTTCGGTCGTAATATTGTGCTGATTTTTGTTGCTATCGGAGCGATAGCTTGGCTGGATATGGCGCGAATTGTACGTGGGCAAACCTTAAGCCTACGCAGCAAAGAGTTTATTGAAGCTGCGCATGTCTGTGGTGTCAGTCAATGGCGAATTATCACTCGTCATATTGTGCCGAACGTACTGGGCATTGTTGCGGTCTACTCAACGCTACTGATCCCGAGTATGATTTTAACCGAGTCATTTCTTTCTTTCCTTGGTTTAGGGGTTCAAGAGCCGATGACCAGTTGGGGGGCGTTGCTACAGGAAGGCGCTAACACAATGGAAGTCGCTATTTGGCAACTTATCTTCCCGGCTACTTTTATGATCGTCACTCTATTTTGTTTTAACTACGTCGGTGATGGGCTGCGTGACGCGCTCGATCCTAAAGACCGATAACCCAACTTAGCTAAGGAATAGATAATGAACTTATTAGATGTTCAAGACCTGCGAGTTGAGTTCTCGACTCGGGATGGCATGGTCACTGCGGTCAATGATTTAACCTTCTCTTTGCAACAAGGTGAGACCTTGGGCATTGTTGGTGAGTCTGGTTCGGGCAAGTCACAAACCGTGTTTGCTTTAATGGGTTTGCTGGCCAAAAACGGAAAGATCAGTGGCAGTGCTAAATTTGAAGGGCGAGAAATTTTAAACTTGCCTGAACGTGAATTGAACAAAGTTCGCGCCGAACAAATTGCAATGATTTTCCAAGATCCAATGACGTCGCTCAATCCATACATGAAAGTCAGCGATCAGTTGATGGAAGTGTTAATGCTTCATAAAGGCATGAGTAAGGCGCAAGCTTTCGAAGAGTCAGTGCGTATGCTCGATGCGGTGAAAATCCCCGAGGCACGTAATCGGATCACCATGTATCCTCACGAGTTTTCTGGTGGTATGCGTCAGCGGGTGATGATTGCGATGGCACTGTTGTGCCGTCCAAAATTGTTAATTGCCGATGAGCCAACGACCGCACTGGATGTGACGGTACAAGCGCAAATTATGGATTTGCTCAATGAGCTGAAAAAAGAGTTTAATACCGCGATCATTATGATCACCCATGACTTGGGCGTTGTCGCTGGCTCATGTGACAAGGTGCTGGTCATGTACGCCGGACGGACGATGGAATACGCTGACGTGGATGATATTTTCTATAATCCAAGTCATCCGTATTCAGAAGGGTTATTAAAAGCCATTCCTCGTTTGGATACGGAAGGGGAAATTTTACCGACCATTCCGGGTAATCCACCAAATCTATTACGTCTACCACCGGGGTGTCCGTATCAAGAACGCTGTCATCGAGTCACCGACCGTTGTAAACGTGAAGCGCCGCAGTTACTGACTTTTGCCGATAATCGTCAGCGCGCTTGTTTTTCGGATTGGGAGGGATGGAAGTAATGAACTTAGAAAAAAATCTATTGTTGGATGTGCAAGATCTGAAAGTACATTTTAGCATTCCAGCAAAATCACCATGGCCATGGGCCAAACCATCGACACTTAAAGCGGTCGATGGCGTGAATGTGCGCTTGTACGAAGGGGAAACCTTAGGTGTGGTGGGTGAGTCAGGGTGCGGTAAATCGACCTTTGCGCGGGCAATCATTGGCCTAGTCGAAGCGACCGAAGGACAAGTGGTCTGGTTAGGGCAAGACTTAACCCGTCTGAATGCCGTTAAGCGACGCAATACCCGCAAAGATATTCAAATGATTTTCCAAGATCCATTGGCATCACTCAACCCGCGGATGACGGTGGGCGATATTATCGCTGAGCCACTACAAACCTTTTACCCTGAGCTATCTAAGCAAGAAGTGAAAGATCGCGTTAAAGAGATGATGGCTAAAGTCGGTTTGCTGCCGAACGTGATTAACCGTTATCCTCATGAGTTTTCCGGTGGTCAATGTCAGCGTATTGGTATTGCTCGTGCGTTGATCTTAAATCCGAAAATGATCATCTGTGATGAACCCGTCTCAGCGCTGGATGTCTCGATTCAGGCTCAGGTGGTTAACTTATTGCAGCAGTTGCAAAAAGAATTGGGCTTGTCTCTGGTATTCATTGCTCATGATTTATCGGTAGTAAAGCATATTTCCGATCGGGTATTGGTGATGTATTTAGGTAATGCGGTTGAGCTGGGCACGTCCGAAGCTCTATTCTCCAATCCGCTGCATCCTTATACCAAAGCCTTGATGTCGGCAGTGCCGATCCCTGATCCTAAAAAAGAGCGCAGCAAAACCATTCAGATGTTAGAAGGGGACCTGCCTTCGCCGATCAATCCTCCATCTGGTTGTGTGTTCCGCACTCGTTGCCCACAAGCCACGGCAGAGTGTGCGCAAACCAAACCGCAAATCAAAGGTAATGATACTCACGCTGTGTCGTGTCTACACGTCGAAATATAGCCTCAAGGTCCATCTCTACCACATCGCCCCGAAAGATAGATCGTCTTTCGGGGTGATATTCAAATGGTTTTATTTGCTTCCCCATCAAAAATTTTGAACATCTAGGCCAATTCCCTACGGTTCTCTTCTTACGGCTTCATTTTATACTAGCGTATCAATACTGAGTGGCGAAATACGTAAAGAGAGAGGTCAAGCATGGGTAGACTAGTGGCAGGCCAATGGCAGGACGTTTGGTACGATACGAAACAGAGTGATGGGCAATTTGTGCGTGAAGACGCAGCCTTTCGCCATTGGATAGACAATACACCGAATGCTCGATTCACTCCCGATTCAGGTCGTTATCATCTGTATGTTTCTTTAGCCTGTCCATGGGCGCATCGCACGTTGATCTTTCGAGAGTTAAAACAGCTGACGGACCATATTGACGTAACAGTGGTTTGCCCTGATATGCTTAGCCATGGCTGGCAGTTTGGGATCCCCGAACCTTTATTTGGCCATCGTTTTTTGCATCAACTCTATACTCAAGCCAAAGCGGATTATACCGGACGCGTTACTGTGCCAGTACTATGGGATAAACAAACCCAAACCATCGTCAGTAATGAATCTGCAGATATTATCCGAATGTTTAACTCGGCGTTTAACTCATTAACCGGCAATGATATCGACTATTACCCATTGGCATTGCGTGAAGTCATTGATGATTGGAATGCTTTTATTTATCCCAATATTAATAATGGCGTTTATCGCTGTGGTTTTGCTACTACCCAGCAAGCATATGAAGAAGCGTATGAAGCACTCTTTGCGGCTCTAGATAAGGTAGAGCAACATTTGGCAACGCATCGTTATTTGGCTGGAAAAGTGTTAACTGAAGCGGATTGGCGGTTGTTCACTACCTTGATTCGTTTTGATGCGGTGTATGTAAGCCATTTTAAATGCAATAAGCGACGGATTGCTGATTATCCCCATCTTAATAGCTATCTTAAAGAGTTATATCAACATCCGGGAGTGCGTGAAACGACGGATTTTTATCATATTAAGCGGCACTATTATTTTAGTCATAGCATGATTAATCCAACGCAAGTGGTGCCAAGAGGTCCAGAACTTGATCTTGAGAGTGCTCATGGTCGTGAACAGTTAAGTTAATCGACATTTGGTCGTCATGATTAAAAAAGCCCTCGAATTACATCGAGGGCTTTTTGTCTGCCATTAACCGTGAGCAATCATTATCTCAATTATTTTTGCTCTTGGTCTGCTTGAATCGCAGTTAAGGCGATGGTGTAGACGATATCGTCAACCAAAGCACCACGTGATAAGTCGTTCACCGGCTTACGCATACCTTGCAGCATTGGACCGATAGAAACCAGATCCGCTGAACGCTGTACGGCTTTATAAGTGGTGTTACCTGTATTCAGATCAGGGAAGATAAACACGGTTGCTTTACCTGCAACTGGAGAATTCGGTGCTTTAGAAGCCGCGACATTTTCCATGATGGCAGCGTCGTATTGCAGAGGCCCGTCAATGATTAAATCAGGACGTTTCTCTTGAGCAAGACGAGTGGCTTCGCGCACTTTATCCACATCCGCGCCTTTACCTGAGGTGCCGGTTGAGTAAGAGATCATCGCGACGCGAGGTTCAATACCGAATGCAGCCGCAGAGTCTGCCGATTGAATCGCGATCTCCGCCAGTTGTTCAGCAGTTGGATCTGGGTTAATCGCACAGTCACCGTAAACCAAAACTTGATCAGGCAGCAGCATGAAAAACACGGAAGAGACGATCGAAGCGTTCGGCGCAGTTTTGATGATCTGGAACGGTGGAACAATGGTATTGGCTGTGGTATGAACCGCACCAGAAACAAGACCATCGACTTCATTCGCTTCAAGCATCATAGTGCCGAGGAATACCGAATCTTCAAGCTTTTCACGAGCGACGACTTCGGTCATGCCTTTCGCGCCACGCAGCTCAACCAAACGAGCAACGTAATTTTCACGAACGGCTGCAGCGTCAATAATTTCAACGCCTGCACCAAGCTCAACGCCTTGCAATGCAGCAACGCGTTTGATCTCTTCTGGGTTACCAAGCAGTACGCATTTTGCAATACCACGCTCTGCACAGATCGCAGCGGCTTTAACGGTACGTGGCTCATCACCCTCTGGTAGCACGATACGTTTGTTAGCACGACGAGCAAATTCAGTCAGTTGATAACGGAACGCTGGTGGGCTTAAACGACGCGTTGCTTGAGTGCCTTCGGTCAGCGAGTCAATCCATGGGCCATCAATGTGGCTAGCAACATGTTCACTGACAAACTCAACGCGTTCTTTATCATCCGCTGGAACTTCAAGGCTAAAGCTTTGTAGGTTCAATGAGGTTTGCCAAGTATTGCCTTGCGCTTTGAAAATCGGTAGGCCAGTGTCAAAAGCAGGCTTACATAGGTTAGCGATCTCTTTAGGAATATCGTAACCACCGGTCAGCAATACGGCACCAATTTCTACGCCATTCATCGCCGCTAAAGCAGCAGCAACAATAACGTCAGGACGGTCGGCTGAAGTCACTAATAATGAGCCAGGTTTAAAGTGCTCAATCATATGCGGGATAGAGCGTGCACAGAAAGTGATGCTCTTAATGCGTCGACTGTTGATATCACCTTCATTAACGATTTCGGCTTTGAGATGTTTCGCCATATCAATCGCACGAGTCGCGATAAGGTCAATGCTCCATGGCACGCAACCAAGTACGCGAATTGGGCTACTGTTGAAGATTTGCATCACTTCAAGGTTGGCTTGTTTTGCACCGTCGGCATCATCAAAAATCTCTGACAAATCGGGACGAGTACGACCCGCATCATCGACTGGCGCATTGAGTTTGTTAATAACCACACCAGAGATGTTTTTATTCTTAGTGCCGCCAAAGTTAGAGCAAGCGACTTCGATACGTTCTTTGAGCTGAGTTGGATTATCGGTACCAGGCGTGGCAACGAAAACAATTTCAGCGCCTAACGTTTTAGCAATCTCTGCGTTAACTTGGTTGGCAAAAGGATGCTTACGTGTCGGGACTAAACCTTCAATTAACGTGACTTCGGCATCAACAATAATTTGGTTATAGCGTTCAACGACCGTTTCCAGTAGTACATCCATTTTTTCGCCGCCAATCAGCGCTTCGGCGGCTGACATGGCCATTGGTTCAGCAATTTTGATATCGCTACTATGACGAATAATGGTTGATGTTAAATCTGGCTGATCGCCACCGCTACGTGGCTGTGAAATTGGTTTGTAAAAAGAAACGCTTACACCTTTACGCTCCATGGCGCGCAAAAGACCCATGCTCACACTGGTTAAACCCACACCGGCACTGATTGGGACAAGCATAATAGTACGGGACATACGTTAAGTACCTCAACACTATCGATACAATCTAAACGAGTTAGATTGAAAGGAACAAAGCCCAACGCCGTATTCCGTAAGAATAGGTCTTGAGCCCCTAAAAAATAGGCTACATCTTGAGACGCTAGATAAACCTTGCCGATAAGTAACACTATCGGCAAGGAAGGAAGAGTCGCCTACATGGACAATTAGATGCCTGCTAAGCGCGCAGTATCTTCAGCAATCACCAGCTCTTCGTTGGTTGAGATAACCATTGCAGGGATGCGGCTGTTTGCTGTGGTGATCACACCTTCGCCGCCAAAACGAGCTTTGAGGTTAGCGGCGCTATCGACTTCAATACCAAAAATTGCTAAACGATTTAGAACCATTTCGCGAATTGGACCCGAGTTTTCACCGATACCACCAGTAAAGACGATGGCGTCTAAACGGCCATCCAAGCTTGCAGTGTAACCAGCAACGTATTTCGCTAGGCGATGGCAGAATACGTCCATTGCGCGAGTCGCTTCTTCTTTTTCACCGTAGTTATCTTCAACAAAACGGCAGTCTGAAGTCACTTGAGTTAAGCCTTGTAGGCCAGACTCTTTGGTTAGCATTGTGTTGATTTGCTCAACCGAGTAACCTAATGCGTCATGCAGGTGGAAGATGATCGCAGGATCGATATCACCACAACGAGTCCCCATCACTAGGCCCTCAAGTGGCGTTAAGCCCATTGACGTATCAACCGATTGACCGTTTTTAATTGCACAGACAGAAGCACCGTTACCTAGATGGCAGTTAATGATGTTCAATTCATTGGCCGGTTTACCTAAACGCTCAGCGGCTTCACGAGCAATAAATAGGTGAGAAGTTCCATGCATACCGTAGCGACGGATACCGTGCTCTTTATAAAGATGGTAAGGTAGTGCGTATAGGTAAGCTTCTTCAGGCATGGTTTGGTGGAATGCAGTGTCAAATACAGCAACATTTTTCAGCGCTGGAAAAGCTTTTTTAGCCGCATTGATACCAATGATGTGTGCAGGGTTATGCAGAGGTGCGAAAGTTGCAGCGTCTTCAATCCCTTTTAATACCGAATCATCGATTAGCGCTGATTGAGTGAATTGCTCACCACCGTGTACCACTCGGTGACCAATAGCTGCAAGGTTTTCAGCTAGTTCAGGTTTTGAAGCAAGGATGGTATCAACCATAAATGCGAGCGCTTCTTCGTGAGCTGCGCCATGACCTAATTGGGCTTCATGTTTACCATCAAGTTTCCACTTGATACGCGCTTCAGGAAGGTGCAGACATTCTGCAAGACCGGAGAGATGCTCATTGCCGTTTTCTGCATCAACAACCGCAAACTTGAGCGAAGAACTACCGCAGTTTAAAACTAAAACTAGCTTGGACATGTATAACTACCTGTATAATCAGTTAGGATAAAATTTAACCACAAGAATAGCTGAACCCGTAAAAAGTGAGAACTAATCTTGATCAATAACACGGTGAATATCCGTATAATAGGGACGTGACTGAATCAGTATAATCGTCGACGCATTCCATGCTGATTTCGTCTTACGGTTGCCTAAATTGTAAATAACAGCAACAATAAGATTGAGAGTCCGCAGAGGATAGCGATAATGGCTCAGTATAACAAAAAAAATTTGAAACAATATTAGCTTTCGTCAAATTTTTACGCCATTTGTTGAATCATTAAACTATTTTTTAGTCTTAAGGTTCATCAACAGTGAAGGAGAGAGGGTATGGCCAACAGAGCAGGAATCATCCATAGTTTAAGAGATGGCCAAAAGTACATGGATACCTGGCCAATGCGTAAAGAGCTCAACTTACTGTTTCCCGAAGCACGTATCATAAAAGCGACCCGTTTTGGCATTAAAGTGATGCCAGCCATTGCGGCGATTAGCGTACTGACTCAAATGAGCTTTCATAATTTACAAGCTATGCCACAAACCATTGTGGTGGCTCTGTTTGCGATCAGTTTGCCATTACAAGGTATTTGGTGGTTGGGCAGCCGTGCGAATACCCAATTACCCCCTTCATTGGCTGGTTGGTATCGTGAATTACACCAAAAAATCATTGAGACGGGTTTTGCGCTTGAGCCACTCAAAGCGAAACCTCGTTATAAAGAACTGGCTTTAGTGCTTAACCGCGCTTTTCGTCAGTTAGATAAAGGGGCGTTAGAGCGCTGGTTTTAAATAAGATATCGACGGTCATATGACCATATAAACGAATAACACCGCGCCGCTGATTGAGCCGCGCGGTGTTTTGTTTTGGGGAGCCGATTAGCGCAGTTGATCGCGATAGCGTTGAAAGTGGCTTACGATGGCGTTGACGTCAGTCAGCGTGCGTATCTCTCTAAATAGCTCTGCCGCTTCTGGATACGCTTGACGTAAGTACGAAAACCACTGCTTGACGCGGTTAGGATAGTAGCGACCTTTATCTCCGCGCACTTCATAGGCAGAGTATTCGAGTAATAATTCAACAACTTGACTCCAAGGCATTGGCGCATGGTTGTATTTGACTATATTGCCTAAGTTAGGAATATTCAGCGCGCCGCGGCAAACCATCAAAGAATCAACGCCCGTGGTATTCATGCAGGCTTGCGCATCGGCATGATTCCAAATTTCACCGTTGGCTATCAAAGGGATGGTGCTTTTTTGGCGGATCTGTTCAATATAGTCCCACTGAATTTCACTGGCTTTGTAGCCCCCCGCTTTGGTTCGCGCATGCACGGTAAGCTCATCGGCCCCAGCCTGAGTTACCGCATCGACAATTTCAAAACAGTCATTAGGATCTTCCCATCCTAAGCGAATTTTAGCGCTGACAGGGATGTGTTTGGGCACTGCGTCACGGCAGGCTTTAACCACCTGATAAATCAATTCAGGGTGTTGCAGCAGTGCCGCTCCACCTTTGCTTTTATTGACCATTTTCGCGGGACAACCAAAATTGAGATCAACGCCATAGGCGCCTAATTCTGCGGCGCGCACGGCATTTTCTGCCATCCATTGTGGCTCTTGGCCCAAAAGCTGGACTTTGATTGGGGTGCCGGATTGAGTGCGTGAAGCGTGTTTAAGCTCGGGACAAAGACGATAGAAAACATGATCCGGCAGGAGCAAGTTGACCACGCGAACAAATTCGGTGACGCAAAAATCGTAATCATTGATTTCGGTGAGCATTTGACGCATCAAGGGGTCAAGAACGCCCTCCATTGGGCCTAAAATAACGCGCATAATAAAGATTGGTACCGCCAATAACAAAGACGCGAGATTGTAGTGGCAGACTGGCGACGAGTCATCCTCTTTTGTCGTCTTACTGATGGATTGTAGCAAGTGATACGCGGATCATGGCTGCAACTGACAACGGTTTACGTTTATACTGTGTCAATCTTAATTGACCGATACCGATAATTTATGAACTACCCATTGATAATGCTCCCTAAGCACTTCTGCGCTGTATCCCCCTTGTTTATCGAAGGCAGTATATTAGCGGCGAATTTTGCTACTCAGCCACTGGACCCTAAGCAGTGGTTAAGTGAGTTGTTTCCAAACCATGTCGATGAACTGGAACCTTTGATTACCGCACAGATCAATGCACAGTATCAGCAGCTTAAAGCTAATCAATTTGCGTTGTTAAGCCTTTTATCGCAACACGCAGAGTCACGTGAAAAGGGGTTAACTGAGTTTGCTCAGGGGTTTATGAGTCTATGGCCGATGATCGAACCACAATGGCAGACGCTCAGTCATTCCGATGGTTCATTACGCATGCTACAAGCGTTATTAACCACCTTAATGTTGGCGATTGATGAAGCGGGGACTCATCAGCAGATGAAAGCAGCGGGTTATGAATCATTGCCCACGTTAGCGCATATGATTGAACAACTGGATTTAATGGTTCATGAAGTGGCGCTGGCCGCCGATGAAGCGATGCTTGGCGCTAAAGCGCAAACCATTAATCCTTATAAACAAGTTGGGCGTAACGATGCTTGTCCATGTTCGAGTGGTAAAAAATTCAAGCATTGCTGTGGCCAATAACCACACTTGGGCGGAGTCATGTCAACCTTGTTTTCGACATGACGCGGTTTAACCACGAACTTTTTCTACCGAATGTTGACATATAAAACAAGGAAAGTCGTTATACCTTACCATTGAAGATATTGATGCGGTTAATCATCACGGATTTATCCTTAAGTCAGGTTGTCAGGAGTAAAAATAAAATGAAAAAATGGATAGTGCTGCTGTTTTGTAGCTTTTCGGTATTGGCGAGTCCTAAAGAGACGCTGAGTCAGCGTTTAGCATTAACCGAAGGTTTTAGTGCCCAGTTTGATCAGCAAGTGCTGAGTCCAGAAGGGGAAACAGTCATGGAAGGTAAGGGCACCGTTGAAGTGGCTCGTCCGGGATTGTTTCGCTGGGAAACCTTTGAACCGGATGAAAATATCTTGGTCTCCGATGGACAAACACTGTGGTATTACAGCCCATTTATCGAACAAGTCTCAATTTATAATCAGCAACAAGCCACTGAGCAGACACCTTTTATATTACTGACTCGTAATCAAGCCAGTGATTGGAATGCGTACCAAGTGGAAGCTGAAGGTGATGTTTTTACCTTAACACCCATTACCTTTGAATCGAATCAAGGACGTTTTCAGATCATGATTGATGCACAAGGCAAAGTGACCGGATTTACCGTCATAGAGCAAGATGGTCAGCAAAGTCGTTTTACATTCCATGATGTCACTTTGCAAAAGCCGCCTATCAGCCGTTTTCAATTTGTTATCCCCGATGGGGTTGATGTTGATGATCAACGCTAATAACGAAATCAATGAGCGATCGTGAGTAATTACCGTTTAGATTTTTCAGGGGATGAAGATTTTCGTCCCCTTGCGGCACGTATGAGGCCACAAACCATTGAGCAATATATTGGCCAGCAGCATATTCTTGGCCAAGATAAACCACTGCGTCGTGCGTTACAGGCGGGGCATCTTCACTCGATGATTCTTTGGGGTCCGCCGGGAACTGGAAAAACGACGCTAGCTGAAGTCGCCGCTAATTACGCAAATGCTGAAGTAGAACGTGTCTCAGCCGTCACGTCCGGCGTTAAAGAGATTCGTGCGGCTATCGATAGAGCGAGAGAAAATCAGCGCGTCGGGCGGAGGACGATTCTTTTTGTCGACGAGGTTCATCGCTTTAATAAATCACAGCAAGATGCTTTTTTACCGCATATTGAAGATGGAACGGTGACCTTTATAGGCGCGACGACCGAAAACCCGTCATTTGAATTAAACAATGCGTTGTTATCTCGCGCACGGGTGTACAAACTCACCTCATTGAGTGTCGATGAAATTTTACAAACGCTGCAACAAGCGATTGATGACAAGCAAAAAGGGCTTGGCCAACATCCAGCTGATTTTCATGATAACGTTTTGCAGCGGCTCGCCGAGTTGGTTAATGGCGATGCACGAATGTCGCTCAATTATTTAGAACTGTTGTATGACATGGCAAGTCAAGATGCGCAAGGCCGTAAACAGATCACGCTCAGTTTATTGGCTGAAGTGGCGGGAGAAAAAGTCGCTCGTTTTGATAATAAAGGCGATATTTGGTACGACTTAATCTCGGCATTACACAAGTCGATTCGTGGTTCCAATGCCGATGCCGCCTTGTATTGGATGGCGAGAATGATCAGCGCAGGGTGCGACCCATTATATATTGCGCGTCGTTTACTTGCGATTGCTTCTGAAGATGTGGGTAATGCAGACCCAAGAGCAATGCAAGTCGCTCTCTCTGCTTGGGACTGTTTTACCCGTGTCGGTCCAGCTGAAGGTGAGCGCGCGATTGCTCAAGCGGTGGTTTATTTGGCCTGTGCTCCGAAAAGTAATGCAGTTTATACCGCTTGGAAACAGGCCCTGAATGATGCTCGTAACTTACCAGAGTATGAGGTGCCAGCACATTTGCGTAATGCACCGACTCATTTAATGAAAGATCTCGGGTATGGTGCGGAATACCGTTATGCCCATGATGAGCCTGGGGCTTTTGCCGCTGGTGAGCGTTACTTGCCTCCAGAAATGGTTGGAAAACGCTACTACTTTCCAACCAATCGAGGATTAGAAACTAAGATTGCGGAAAAACTCCAGTATCTAGCCGATTTAGACGCAAAAAGCCCACAAAAGCGCTATGAAAAGTAGTGGCTTTTGGTTATCTTTGGCTGAGTAAATTCAATACGTGTGATGTTGTTCAAAAAAACAACGTCCATGTTTCTTCACAACATTAAAGCATAGGATTAGCAATGCTGGATTCTAAATTACTTCGCACAGAGCTGGATGAAACAGCTGCAAAATTAGCACGTCGTGGCTTTACGCTCGACGTCGACACCATTCGCACCCTTGAAGAGCAACGTAAGTCGATTCAAGTCGAAGTTGAAAATTTACAATCCACGCGTAACTCCATCTCCAAGCAAATTGGCCAACTGATGTCGCAAGGTGATAAAGCGGGCGCGGAAGCGATGATTAAGCAGCAAATTGGTACTCTCGGTGAGGATCTCGACAGCAAGAAAGTTGAGTTAGACAAAATCCAAGCTGAACTAGAAGCGATCACGCAAACCGTGCCTAATATTCCTGATAGTTCAGTACCCGATGGTAAAGATGAAGACGACAACGTGGAAGTGTCACGCTGGGGTACACCGAAAGAGTATGATTTTGAAGTGAAAGATCATGTCGACTTAGGTGAAATGAGCGGCGGTTTAGACTTTGCGAGTGCAACCAAAATTACTGGCGCTCGTTTTGTGATCATGAAAGGCCAGTTTGCTCGTTTGCATCGTGCCATTGCCCTATTTATGCTTGATTTGCACACCGAACAACATGGTTATACTGAGCTATACGTTCCTTACTTAGTCAACCAAGAGACGTTATTTGGTACTGGTCAGCTACCTAAATTCGGTAAAGATCTGTTCCACACCGAGCCATTGACGGAAAAAGCCAGCGATGAAGATCCACGTCGTTTTTCTTTGATCCCAACGGCCGAAGTTCCAGTGACTAACTTGGTACGTGATGTAATTTTGGATGAGGCAGATCTGCCACTGAAAATGACCGCTCACACACCGTGTTTCCGCTCTGAAGCCGGATCTTATGGACGCGATACGCGTGGTTTGATCCGCATGCACCAATTTGACAAAGTTGAGCTGGTGCAGATCACTAAGCCAGAAGATTCGATGGCGGCGTTAGAAGAGTTGACCGCTCATGCAGAAAAAGTGCTGCAACTGTTAAATCTTCCTTACCGTAAAGTGGTGCTATGCACCGGTGATATGGGCTTCGGTGCTTGTAAAACTTACGACTTAGAAGTGTGGGTACCCGCGCAAAAAACCTACCGTGAGATTTCATCATGCTCAAACATGTGGGATTTCCAAGCTCGCCGTATGCAAGCTCGCTTCCGTCGCAAGGCAGAAAAGCGCCCTGAACTCGTACACACTCTGAATGGTTCTGGGCTAGCTGTGGGCCGTACCATGGTAGCGATTTTGGAAAACTACCAGCAAGCGGATGGCCGTATTGAAATCCCAGCGGTATTACAAAAATACATGGGTGGTTTAACCCACATCGGTTAATTTCTGCCTTATTGTTACTCAAAACCGACGCTCAGTGCGTCGGTTTTTTATTGATGCTAAGCTGCGCGCTATCGATTTAAAACGAGTTTTCGTTTATTGCTAGCTTATTTGGAAACAGTCGTCATTTTGCACAGCCGTCTCTACCGCATCTAATAGGCTATCAATATGTTTGCTGTCACTGATATAAGGTGGCATGAGATAAATCAAGCGGCCAAAAGGGCGGATCCATACGCCAAGCTCGACAAACAACGCTTGAATCACGCTCATATTGACTGGATGGTGGGTTTCTATGACGCCAATGGCGCCAAGCCAGCGCACGTCTTTTACGTGTCGGTAGGCGGTAAAATTGGGTAAACGTTTGGCAAATTGGCTTTCAATATTAGCCACTTGCGTTTGCCAATCTCCTTTGGCAATCAGTGCGAGACTGGCGGAAGCGACGGCACAAGCTAAAGGGTTACCCATAAACGTTGGCCCATGCATAAAACAACCGGCCTCACCACTACAAACGGTATCGGCGACAGTTTTACTGGTTAATGTCGCCGCAAGCGTCATATAACCGCCGGTTAAGGCTTTACCAAGGCACAGAATATCCGGCTGTATATTCGCATGCTGACAAGCAAACAATTTTCCCGTTCGACCAAAACCGGTAGCAATTTCATCAACAATTAACAGCGCGTTATAGTGATCACAAAGTCGGCGTACTTCACGCAGAAATTGCGGATGATAGATACGCATTCCTCCTGCACCTTGGACTATCGGCTCAAGGATCACCGCGGCAATCTGTTGATGATGGCGCGCGATCTTGCTGCGAAAATCGTCGATATCAGACTCTTGCCAGTCGGCATGAAAAGCAGTTTTAGGAGAATCAGCGAAAATGTGCTCAGGTAAAAAGCCTTTATATAGGCTATGCATTGAGTTATCCGGATCAGTCACTGACATTGCAGCGAAAGTATCACCATGATAGCCATGACGTAAGGTAAGAAATTTAGCGCGTTGTTCACCTTTGGCGTGCCAATACTGTAGCGCCATTTTCAGGCTAACCTCCACCGCGACTGAGCCGGAATCGGCGAGAAACACTTGCTGCAAATTATCAGGTGTTAATGCTAATAGCTGTTTACAGAGATCAATCGCGGGTTGATGGGTTAAGCCCCCAAACATGACATGGGACATTTTATCCACTTGCTGATGCGCTGCTTGATTTAAAGCTGGATGATTATAACCATGAATGGCCGCCCACCAAGACGACATACCATCAACCAATGTTTTGCCATCTTCTAAGTAGAGAGTGACGCCTTGTGCATGAGTGACGGGATAACAAGTTAACGGGTTAATGGTTGACGTATAAGGGTGCCAGATATGTTGGCGATCAAAAGCTAAATCCATGAAAAGTCCATACTCAAGTGAGAGCTTAAAGTAACCTGTTGTAAACTTAATGGTTTTTTAAATGTTGACAGTCTAGCTTGGAGGGGCGATAGATCCAAGCATAAGCGGTATAAAAACTGGGGAAGGTGATGAGAAATCCACCTAACGCGAAAGGTCGTTATTTAGTCAACTGTAAACCTGGGGGGTTAATTTATCGTTGACAGTTAATGTCGCTTAAGTAGACTACAGCGCATAAATGTCACCAAGCAAGGCACATTGCTAAGGATTACTCGTGGAAGTACGTCACAACTGGACAAGGGCGGAAGTTACGGCGCTGCTTGAACAACCGTTTATGGATTTGTTATTTACTGCGCAGCAAGTACATCGTCAGTTTCATCCGCATAACCATGTTCAGGTCAGTACCTTATTATCGATCAAAACTGGGGCTTGTCCGGAAGATTGCAAATATTGTCCACAAAGTGCTCATTATCGGACTGATGTTGATAAAGAGCGACTTATGGAAGTAGAGCGTGTTTTAGACGCGGCGGAAAAAGCCAAGCAATCGGGATCGACGCGATTTTGCATGGGAGCAGCATGGAAAAATCCCAAAGCGCGCGATATGCCATTGTTGAAAGCGATGATTGCTGGTGTCAAAGAAAAAGGGCTAGAAACCTGTATGACGTTAGGCATGCTCAGTGCAGAGCAAGCGTATGAGCTAGCGCAAGCAGGATTAGATTATTACAACCATAATCTTGATACCTCTCCTGAATTTTACGGCAATATTATTACCACGCGAACCTACCAAGACCGTTTAGATACCCTGTCTCATGTCCGTGATTCCGGAATGAAAATTTGTTCTGGCGGGATCATCGGCATGGGAGAAAGTGTTGATGATCGTGCTGGCCTGCTCGTTGAGTTGGCCAACCTACCGACTCAACCTGAAAGTGTGCCGATTAATATGCTGGTTAAAGTTCAAGGAACACCACTCGCGAGTGCAGAAGAGGTTGAGCCTTTTGATTTTATAAGGTTAATTGCGGTTGCACGGATCATGATGCCAAAATCTGCGGTGCGTTTATCCGCAGGGAGAGAGAAGATGAACGAACAGATGCAGGCACTGTGTTTTATGGCTGGTGCCAACTCAATCTTCTATGGTTGCAAATTATTAACTACGCCAAATCCTGCTGAAGACAGTGATCTGCAGCTGTTTAATAAGTTAGGTATTAACCGTCAACAAGCGATTCAAAAACCGGATCAAGTGACAGAAAACGATCTGCTCGATCAAGTGATTGAACGTGTTGCATCAAGACCAAGTAATACGGATCTGTTTTACGATGCTAGCCTTTGAGCAACGGATTGAGTATGCGCTGAATGAGCGAAACCAACGAGGCTTAACCCGCCAATTGTCAGCAGTTCAAACCACAGGTTCAGCGCAATTAGTTCACGCAGGGCGAAAGTATGATCATTTTGCGAGTAATGATTATTTAGGGTTAGCGAGTGACCGCTCATTAGTTGAAGCGTGGCAGCA
Source organism: Vibrio sp. A8-1 (assembly GCF_013048685.1). Taxonomy (NCBI): domain Bacteria; kingdom Pseudomonadati; phylum Pseudomonadota; class Gammaproteobacteria; order Vibrionales; family Vibrionaceae; genus Vibrio; species Vibrio sp. A8-1. The sequence goes on along the minus strand of NZ_VHTC01000011.1, from coordinate 70,018 downwards.
AGGCTTAGCTCTCTTTGGTGCTGGCAGCGGCGCTTCGCCATTAGTGAGTGGTTTTTCCCCCGCGCATCAGCGGCTTGAAGCCTTGCTTTGCGAGTGGTTAGGGTATCCTCGAGCTATTTTGTTTAGCTCTGGCTTTAGCGCCAATCAAGCCCTGTTGTTCACCTTGTTAGAGGAGGGGGACCTGCTCTTACAAGATAAGCTTAATCATGCCTCGTTGATTGAAGCTGGCTTATTATCTTCAGCCCAATTACGGCGCTTTCAGCACAATAATCTTGAACACCTTAAGCAATTGTTAACCGCCCATTCATCCCAGCACGCGTTGGTAGTCACTGAGGGGGTATTCAGTATGGATGGTGATAGAGCGCCTTTATCATCAATCCAGCAGCAGGTTGATCAACGAGCCTGGCTGATGGTTGATGATGCACATGGTATTGGTGTTTTGGGGGAGCAAGGGCGAGGAAGCTGCGCGCAAGCAGGAATTCAACCCGATATTTTGGTCGTCACTTTTGGTAAAGCGCTTGGTTTATCGGGAGCAGCAATCTTATGTAGTGAGGTTTTGGGAGATTATTTAACCCAATTTGCTCGTCATCATGTCTATTCAACGGCGATGCCGCCAGCACAAGCTTATGCTCTCTGTCATTCTATCCAAATGGTGCAACAACAATCGTGGCGCAGAGAGAAGTTGCAAGAACTTTCTATGGTCTATGACCAAATGCTTAGTGGTGTGCCTGGCTTTGTTTCCACTTCAACTCCCATCAAACCATTTATCCTAGGAACCAACCAGCGTGCCATCACTATTGCTGACCGACTGCGTGATGGTGGCATTTGGGTGGGTGCAATTCGCCCCCCCACGGTCCCGACCAATCAAGCAAGACTGCGAATTACGTTAACGGCCAATCACACCAATCAACAAGTCACAAAGCTGGCTGACGCTTTAATGATGGCGATGGAGGGGCAATTATGAACCTCGCGGTTGGGGTAGAGCACGCTGAGCAAGGGGCAACGAAAAAAGCCATTGCTCAAGCCTTCAGCAAAGCGGCATCTCGTTACGATCAACATGCGGCTTTTCAACGTGATGTCGGGCAACGGTTATTGGACACTTTGCCCAAACAACTGGTGGATTGGCAGGTACTGGATTTGGGATGTGGTACGGGTTATTTCGCTCAGCAACTGCGATCACGGGGGGCGACTGTCGTCTGTGCGGATCTTTCATCAGCAATGTTGTATCAGGCTAAACAGCGTTGTGGTCATTATCGAATGCATTATGTCCAACTTGACGCTGAAGCTCTCCCTTTCAAAGCTGCGCACTTTGATCTGGTGTTTTCGAGTTTAGCCTTGCAGTGGTGTGAGGATTTAGTCGTTCCGCTGCAAGAAATTCATCGCATTCTCAAACCTCAAGGACAAGCAAGATTTTCCACTTTATTGTTTGGATCATTAACCGAGTTAGCACAAGCGTGGCAGAAGGTTGATGTACATCAACACGTTAAACGCTTTGCGGATGTGAATAAGATAAACCTTGCGTTAGCGCAATCTGACTTTGCGCAATATCACTTAGACTTACCCGCAATAACCGTGTGGTATGAGAGCGCTTATCAATTAATGCGCGATCTGAAAGGTATTGGGGCCACCCATATCCATGGCCGATCTCAAGGGCTAACGGGCCGCCACACTCTTGCTCAGGTAGAGCAGGCCTATCAGCAGTTTGCTGGTCAGCAAGGCCTCCTACCTGCAACGTATCAAGTTTGTTTAGGGGTGTTACATCGATGATTAACGCAATATTTATTGCCGGTACGGATACCGATGTGGGTAAGACCGTGGCTTCAAAAGCGATTTTGCAGGCATTGGCCGCTCGTGGCTTTTCTACTATAGGTTATAAACCAGTAGCGGCTGGATGTGAGCAAACGGCAGAAGGAATGCGTAACGGCGACGCTTTACATTTGTTGCAAGCAGCAACCGTCAAAATGCCGTATGAAGATATTAATCCGTATCCGTTAGCCTTGCCGGCTTCGCCTCATATTGCCGCCAAACATGAGCAGGTAAATATAGATACTAGTGTGCTGAGTGAAAAACTCGCGAAGTTACAATCTCATGCTGATGTTGTATTGGTTGAAGGCGCAGGTGGTTGGCGGGTACCAATATCGGATAGTGAGGGTTTATCTCGCTGGGTGCAGCAAGAACAATTAGCAGTGATTTTAGTTGTTGGTATTAAACTGGGTTGTTTAAGCCATGCTTTACTAACGGCAGAAAGCATTCATGCTGATGGATTAAAGATTGTTGGCTGGGTGGCGAATCGAGTTAATCCTGGAACCGAGCACTATGCAGATATTATTCAATTACTAGAACATCGGATTGATGCGCCAAAGTTAGGTGAGATTCCCTACATGCCAAGTATTAAGTGCCGAGATTTGGGTAAGTATATTGATTTATCCCCATTATTGATTGAGCAGCAAGAAACGCTGACTTGTTAGAGAAACAAGGTCTACCGGAATGGTTAGACCTTGTTCATTTGAGTTTACCCACGACTGAATTCTCATCGATAGGAAAGCCGAATTTAGCGTTTATTTGCAGCTACTTTTCGTCATCGATTGGTCAACCATGGTTTGTCCTCGTGGGTTGCGTACCAAGAAACGATAACTAATGCCGACATCAAGATTGGCACGAATATCAGGTGTCGAGCAAAAACGTTGTAAACTGGATTGCATCACTTGATCAATTGGGGTCGCACCTTGTTGGTCGTTGTTATAAATCATCATCATTTCAATCATTGTCCCCTTGGCGCTGGCACGCATGATAGTCAAAGGGCCTTGTTCAATCGGGAGTTCAGCGTTTAATACGCTGGCGCGATTAGCGGCAAGCAGTTCTAGGTGTTTTTGTTGATCGGCGGTTGAACTACAGCCAGCCAATAATAGCATCGTCAGTCCTACGCAGGACAATAGTAACTTATTCATAATTAAAACACTTTTTTGAATGGTTTGACGATCACCTGGGCATAAACGCCAGCCGTGACATAAGGGTCGTTGTCAGCCCATTGCTGGGCGGCTTGTAGAGATTCAAATTCAGCAATCACTGTAGAGCCAGTAAATCCAGCGTCACCTGGATTCTCTGCATCAATGGCAGGCATTGGTCCCGCGGTAAGCAAGCGACCTTCATCACGTAATGCTTGTAAGCGTGCTAAATGAGCAGGACGAGCACTAAGGCGTTGTGTTAGAGAATTCGGTACATCCTGAGCAAAGATCACATACCACATATTGATATCCTTATTGGTGTTTAAAAGTAGATTATCTGTCTACCTCTAACTTTCGGTTTAGTCAGTATGGTTGATGTTAATGTACTGAAAGTAAAGCTATTTTAAAATGCCTATTAATGATTAATATTATTAATCCTTCGTTATGTGATCAAGCGCCTCTCTGCTTTATCACTCTAGGCCGCCCATCTGCATCAATCGCGACATAATTAAACGTGGCTTCACACACTTGAAAGCGATCAAGTACCCCATCTTCCTTGATTGGCTTGACCCACACTTCAAGATTAATCGACATCGAGGTTCGGCCGATTTTGGTGCATTCACCATAACAGCACACCACATCACCGACTTTGACTGGTTTTTTAAAGGTAATACTAGAAACAGAGACAGTAACAATACGTCCGCTGGAAATTTCTTTAGCGAGAATACCACCAGCGAGATCGAGTTGCGACATAATCCAGCCACCAAAGATATCACCATTGGCATTGGTATCGGCTGGCATCGCTAACGTTCTCAATAATAGTTGGCCTTTAGGAGAGTGTGCATCCTGATTCATTTTCGACATCCACAATAAACAAAACAGCGACCCACAAGGGTCGCTGAAAAAAGAACTGAGATTATACCCTTAAAATAGGATTAAGCTCAAAAGTGTTATGAGTATCGGGCTGACTCCCGTTACTGTTCCGTGTCTTTTTGCTCTTTTGGCAGGTGTTTATAGATATAAAATCCGGTCAGTAAAGTATAGATAAACGTTGCGGCAAGTAAGCCAAATACCTTGAAATTAACCCATACTTCTAACGAGAGCTGAAAGGCAATGTAAGTATTGAGAAGCGCACAGACAGCAAAAAACATCACCCATGCCCAAGTGATTTTGGCCCAAATATCATTCGGTAGTGAAATTTCTTTGCCAAGCATACCTTTAATCGCCGATTTACCCAGTTTATGACTGACAGCAAGTCCGATAGCAAACACCAGATAGACAATGGTCACCTTCCATTTTATAAAGTTATCATTATGTAAGAAGATGGTCATGCCGCCAAAAATAGCCACAAGAGCAAAAGTGATCAGCTGAATCTTTTCGACTTTTTTGACTAAAAAGTAAGTGATCACCACTTGCAGTGCGGTTGTGGCGATCAGCGCGCCAGTCGCAATATAGATATCGTAAAGCTTAAATAGTACGAAGAAAATAATCAGCGGAATAAAGTCGAGCAGTTGTTTCATTATCAGATGAGGCCCAAAAGGAGACGATGGTGACAGTCTAGCGAAATAATCACTAAATCAAAACAGATAATCGCTCACCGTGGTGTTGGCTTACCCCAATCATATCGTTTATTTATATGATTGGGGATTCACTTCGTTACTGCCTAATTATAATTCAACGTTGTTTGAGTATAGAAGCAACCATGATTATTTAATTCGGCTTTGTTGCAACTCACTTACTCTGGCTTGGCTAGAGACAATGTGTGGCGTTGATACTGGAAGCGCCTTGATTAACATAGAAAACCCCAAGATGGCTGAAGCGGTCGAGCCCATCAAAATCCCGATTTTGGCGTAATCGACCATCACACTTTGCTCAGCGGTAAACGCGAGAGTGGAAATGAAAATAGACATAGTAAAACCAATCCCACACAGTACCGCTACCGATAGAATCATGCGTAGGTTGACAGTAGGGGGCAGTTGAGCGACGCCAAGCTTAATCGCTAACCAACTGAATAAGAAGACACCGATAGGTTTACCGACAAATAATCCTAGCGCAATACCGAGCGGTAAGTGAGCATTACTACTGACGATATTAATCGACGAAAACGTGACGCCAGAGTTAGCAAAGGCAAACAGCGGTAAGATTAAAAACGCGACATAAGAGTTCAATAAATGCTCAACCCGTTTCGCCGGGCTCTTTCCTGCTCGGCAAGTCAGTGGAATTAAGAAACCAGCGATAACGCCTGCGAGCGTAGCGTGAATTCCTGAGTGGTAGACGGTAAACCAAAGTACAAGGAATAATACAAAATACAGCGCGAGAGAGGAAAATTGCTTCTTGCCACAAAAGAATAAAAACAAACTGATGGTCAAGACAAACAGCAGCATCATGCCTGAAGGCTCACTGTTATAGAATAGAGCAATAATAAAAATCACGCCTAAGTCATCAATAATGGCCAAAGCCAACAAGAAGACTTTCAATTCAACGGGCACTCGTTTACCGAGTAAGCTTAAAATCGCTAAAGCAAAAGCAATATCTGTCGCCGCTGGAGCTGCCCAGCCATTGATGGCAATCGGATCTTGATAATTAAAAAACAAGAAGATAGCGATAGGGAATAGCATGCCACCTAAGGCAGCCATCGCCGGTAACATGGCTTTTGAACGACTATTTAACGATCCCTCAATCAACTCACGTTTTACTTCTAAGCCAATCATTAAAAAGAATAAAGCCATTAAGCCATCATTGATCCAATGACTGACGCTGATCCCAAAAACATAAAAGTTTAAAAATTGTTGATAAGAGTGTTGTAGTGGTGAGTTAGCGATGGCAAGTGCGGTGATGGCGGCAAGCAGCAGTAATACACCGCTCGCAGGATCACTGGTGAGAAAATATTTAATCCTTTTATACATTGTCATTCTTCCATTGTTATTTTTTTAGTATTGCTATAGCCGATAGTTTCAATCTAGTCGTGTAATGAAACGTTAAGTCTTCTATCAACATTGGTCTTGGGCATTGTCAGAGTAAAAACTCAACATCTGAGCCTATGATAGTTGACTGTAAAAATATTCGTCTCGTTTATATCGATTAAATCTTGTTTAACAATCGGGATTTCCGAATTGGAGCGTAAATTGAAGGGTGAAAAGTGAATACTTGGAGTCAGTTCACATTTGTCACCAGAAGAGGAAGTGAGAGAAAAATAGACTGGGTTTGTAGATAAAAGGAAGCGAAAAAATAGGCGACCATAAGGCCGCCTCAGTGAAACGCTAAGTGCTTAGCGGATAATTAGTTATCGCGTAGAGTGGCGTTTTTCATTGCCGAAATAAAAGTTTTCAGTTCATCCAGCATCACTTCGGGTTCGGCAAGATGTTGCTCGATAATTTTTACTACCGCCGAGCCAGAAATCGCCCCAGCAGCGCCAGCCTCAATGGCCTGTTTGACTTGTTCTGGCTCTGAAATGCCAAAACCGAGTAACGCTGGAGGTGCTGAAAATTGGTTAAGGCGATCGAGTAAGGCGTGAACGGGCATATTGGCTTTGGTTTCTGCGCCCGTTACCCCTGAGCGAGATAAAAGGTAGGTATAGCCGCTACCTAGCTCTGCAACCGATTGTAAGGTCTCATCACTGGCGGTAGGTGGCGCAATAAAAATTGGATCAATGGCGTATTTTTTCGCTGCGGTCACAAACTCAGCACTTTCATTGGTGGGGACGTCAGCGATTAACACTGAATCAACGCCCGCTTGTTGGCAGCGTTGATAAAAATTATCGATGCCGCGAGCGTAGACTAAGTTGGCATACATTAATAAACCAATGGGTAAATCAGGATATTGTGCTCGAATGGTGCTGATCAGCTCAAAGCATTGATCGGGTGTGGTACCGGATGCTAACGCGCGAATATTCGCCCCTTGAATAGTCGGGCCATCCGCCAAGGGATCTGAAAATGGCATACCCAGCTCTAGTGCATCGGCTCCGGCTTCAACCAGGGTTTGCATAATGCGCAGCGACTGCTGTGGGTTAGGGTCGCCAATGGTGACAAACGGAACAAAAGCGCCTTGGTTCTGTGCTGCCAAACGTTGGAATAAATGTTGATAACGATCCATTATAGTGCGCCTCGTTCTTCTAATAATTGATGGACGGTGAAGATATCTTTATCACCACGACCAGATAAATTGACGACCAGTAACTGCTCTTTATCGGGCTCGGCATACGCCATTTTTACGGCATAAGCGAGCGCGTGTGAGGATTCCAAAGCCGCGATGATGCCTTCATTACGCGCGATAGATTGAAACGCCTCTAGCGCCTCATCATCGGTAATGCTTTCATATTCGGCGCGGCCAATGGCATTCAGGTGCGCGTGCTGCGGGCCAACGGATGGAAAATCCAACCCAGCAGAAACCGAATAGGACTCTTCGACTTGGCCATACGAATCTTGCATCAGTGGCGCTTTCATACCAAAAAAGATCCCCGTTTTACCGTGTTTGAGTGGCGCGCCGTGTTGATGGGTATCAATGCCTTTTCCTGCTGGCTCAATACCAATCAAACGTACGTTAGCTTCATCAATAAAATCGGCGAACATACCAATCGCGTTAGAGCCGCCGCCGATACAGGCTAATACGGCATCAGGTAAGCGTCCTTCACGAGCCAAAATTTGCAGCTTAGTTTCTTCACCAATGATGCGTTGAAATTCACGCACTATGGTCGGGAAAGGGTGTGGGCCTGCCGCCGTACCGAGTAAATAGTGAGTCGTTTCATAAGTAGCAGACCAATCACGCAGCGCCTCATTACAGGCATCTTTTAAGGTTGCCGAACCAGAATGAACAGGGATAACTTCTGCGCCCATCAGTTTCATACGAAAGACGTTCGGGCTTTGGCGCTCAACGTCCTTAGCGCCCATGTAAACGCGACATTTCAGTCCAAGTAGCGCGCAAGCGAGCGCGGTGGCTACCCCGTGTTGCCCGGCGCCGGTTTCGGCGATGATTTCATGTTTGCCCATCCGTTTTGCTAGCAAGGCTTGGCCAAGAACTTGGTTGGTTTTGTGCGCGCCGCCGTGCAATAAATCTTCTCGTTTTAGATATAGCTTGGTTTTGGTGCTCTTAGTGAGATTGCGGGTTAGGGTTAGAGCGGTTGGGCGACCGGCATACTCTTGCAACAAGGTCATAAATTCAGCGCGAAAGTCAGGGTCTTCCTGCGCATCAATAAACGCTTGCTCTAACTGATCCAGTGCAGGGACTAAAATTTGTGGCACATATTGACCACCGTATTCGCCAAAATAGGCATTAAGCTTTGCCATGATTCGTATCCTTTGTCTTGTCATTGGTTGCGCATGATCCTCTTGTCATTGGCGTCGTTTGCCACCCTAGTGGGTGGTTTGGACTGTTGGTCATGCGCAAATCGGTGATTAATAATGCCTAATGGCACGAAATGCTGAATTAAGTTTCTGTTGATCTTTTTTACCGGGTTGACTTTCTACTCCTGAATTGAGATCTAATCCCAAACAGCCAAGGCTTGCCGCCTGCTGAGCGTTGTCTGGGTTTATTCCTCCCGCGAGCATCACGTTATTGACCTCATCGAGCAGTTGCCAGTTAAAAGCTTGTCCTGTGCCACCCGATTGAGCGCCGACTTGGCTATCAAACAGATGACGATCAATATGCCGTTGCAGAGTTTTTGGCTTGCTATCACTCACGCCATAGGCTTTCCAGATCTCAATCTCATTGGCTAATTGCATTCTTAATTGATCAACATAAGCTTGGTCTTCATCACCATGCAACTGTACTGCTTTGAGCGATAGCTGCTGCGCGATATCGACCACCTCTTGCAGTGAATGATTTTGAAATACCCCCACGTAATGCAGAGGTGCGCCACTCATGACGAGTCGTGCCTGTGCAATATCCACATAACGTGGTGACTTAGACACAAAAATTAACCCGCCAAATACGGCTCCGGCTTGATAGGCTTTGGCGGCATCATCGGCATGGGTTAAGCCACAGACTTTATTTTCACCGAGGATGATTTTGCGCGCCGCCAGTTCAAGATTTTGCTCGGCCATCAGTGAACTGCCGATTAAAAATCCGCTGGCATAATGGGCCAGATCACGCACTTGTTGATGGTGATAAATGCCCGATTCTGAAATGATGATGGTGCCTTTTGGTAATAAGGGAGCTAACTGTTTAGTGCGATTGAGATCAGTCGAGAGATCGCGCAAGTTACGGTTATTAATGCCAATCACCTTGGCTTCCAGGGTGATGGCGCGCTGTAATTCCGCATGGTCACTGACTTCGGTTAATACGCCCATGCCCAGTTGGTGAGCAATCGCGGCTAAGTGTTGATACTGCTGATCATCGAGTACCGATAGCATCAATAAAATCCCATCAGCGCCATAATGACGAGCCAAATACACTTGATAAGCATCAACCATAAAATCTTTACACAGGATTGGCTGACTCACTTGCCCTCGGATCCGTGGCAGAAACTCGACATTGCCTTGGAAATATTTTTCATCGGTTAAAACTGAGATCACATCTGCGTATTGATGATAAACCGAGGCAATATAATCCAAATCAAAATCTTCGCGAATCAATCCCTTTGAAGGCGAGGCTTTTTTACATTCTAAAATAAAGCGCGTTTTCTCTGGACTGAGGGCATCATAAAATGAGCGATCTGATGGTGTTAGTAAAGCTTGAAAACTAGCCAGCGGCTGCTCGGCTTGACGCTGTGCGACCCAGAGGTACTTATCTTGCACGATTTTAGCTAATACTTCGGCCATCTGAGTATCTTGGATTGAAATATGTTCGGAGAGTTGCTCAGACATAGGATTTAACCTCTTTGTGCTAATTGTTGAACCAGTTGAAACGCTTTACCCGAGTTCATCACGTCGATGGCTAACTGGGCGTTGGCTTTCAGATCGTCACGGCCAAATAGGCGTAGCAGCAGAGCGACATTCACCGCAACAGCAGCCAGTTGTGCATCGCTGCCTTTCCCCGTCAAAAGATGGGTAATGATGGCGCGGTTTTCTGCCGGCTCTCCGCCTTGAATAGCAGAGAGAGGGTAAGACTCGAGGCCAAAATCTTCAGGGGTCAAGGTATATTGAATAATCTCACCATGACGAATTTCTGCAACTAAAGTTTCACCATGGATGGCGACTTCATCCAAGCCGCTACCATGCACCACGGCAGCACGTTGCAGCCCCATTTGTAACATGGTTTGGGCGATTGGCAATACTAGCTCAGGACTGTAAACCCCCATCAGTTGAATCGTTGGCCGAGCCGGATTAATCAAAGGTCCTAAGATATTGAAAATGGTGCGTGTTTTCAGGATTTGACGTACGGGCATCGCATGGCGAACCCCTTGGTGATACTGGGGAGCGAACAAGAAAGCCACACCTAACTCATCCATGGCTTGACGAGTTTGCTCAGCGCTCATCGCAAGGTTGATACCAAAAGAGTCTAACAGATCAGAAGAGCCTGATTTACTGGAAACGCCACGATTACCGTGCTTGGCGACTTTCACGCCGCATGCCGCGGCGACAAAAGCGGCAGTGGTGGAAATATTAAAGGTGTTTGCACCATCGCCACCAGTGCCGACGATATCCGCAAAGTCATAGTCTGGACGTGGGAACGGTTCAGCGTTAGCAAGCAAAGCTTGCGCCGCGCCAGCGATTTCATCCGGTGTTTCGCCTTTCATTTTTAATGCGGTTAATACCGCGGCGATTAAAATGGGGTCAAGTTCACCTCGAATGATGAGATCAAATAGCTGCTGACTTTCCAGTTGCGAAAGTGACTGCTGGGCATACAGTTTATCGATGATGTGTTGCATAAAATATCCCTATCAATCAGTGTATAAAATTAGGCGGAGCATCGTGGTTGAGCTTATTCGCTCAGTGCCCAATCAATGGCATTGGCAAGCAATGTGGCGCCATAGGTGGTCATGATCGACTCAGGATGAAACTGAAAACCACAAATCTTGTCTTGTTCATGGACAACAGACATTACCAAGCCATCTACTTTTGCCGTAATAGTTAAACAGTCAGGGACTTGAGTCGCGACCAGTGAGTGATAACGCGCAATCGCCATCGGTGAGGGCAACTGGGCATAAATCGCGTGATGCTGATGTTCCATCATTGACACTTTGCCATGTACGATTTCTCCGGCTCCAGCGACGGTGCCGCCATAGGCTTCAACGATGGCCTGATGACCAAGGCATATGCCAATGATCGGCACTTTACCTTTTAAGCGTTGTAGTAGCTCGGGCATACAACCCGCGGCAGATGGCGCACCCGGTCCTGGTGATAAGACCAGCAAAGGATTATCTAGTTGCGTGATGGCGTGTTCAATGGTTTGCGCCGTAATGTGGTTACGATAAATGGTCACTTGATGACCTAAGGTGCGAAATTGATCGACCAAATTGTAGGTAAAGGAGTCAAAGTTATCGACAAACAAAATATTCGCCATGAGGTTACTCCTGATGCGCTGATTGAATCGCCGCGATCACGGCTTGGGCTTTACCGCGTGTTTCATCGGCTTCGGATTGCGGATCAGAGTCATAAACAACACCAGCGCCCGCTTGTACTTGTGCGATGCCATTTTCCACATACGCTGAACGGATCACGATGCAGGTATCTAAATCACCATCCCCCGTTAAATAGCCCACCGCACCGCCATAGCTACCACGTCTGGTTTTTTCTACTTCACGAATAATTTGCATGGCGCGGATCTTCGGTGCCCCCGTTAACGTGCCCATGTTCATACAAGCTTGGTAAGCGTGTAGGGCATCGAGATCGCCCCGCAACTGACCAACAACCCGAGAGACCAAATGCATCACATGGCTATAACGGTCAACTTTGAGTAAATCAGCCACATGGCGGCTACCAGCTTCGGCAATGCGCGCCACATCATTTCTTGCCAGGTCAACCAACATCATGTGTTCGGCGTTTTCTTTTTTATCACCGCGCAATTCAAGCTCAATACGACTGTCTAAATCATGATCAAGGGATCCATCAGCACGTTTACCGCGGCGGCGGGTACCAGCGATCGGATAAATCTCGACTTGATTGCTGTCGGTTGCGTATTTCAAGGCGCTTTCTGGCGAAGCCCCAAACAGAGTGAAACGGGTATCCTGCATGTAAAACATGTATGGGCTTGGGTTGCTGTCTTTGAGTTTTTTATACGCAGCCAATGGAGACGGGCAAGGCAGCATAAAACGGCGAGAGGGGACAACTTGGAAAATATCGCCTTTCACGACCAAGGTTTTTAGGTGCTTGACCGTTTCACAGAATACCGGATCAGAAAGATTGGTGGTCACGCTGAGATCAGCGATTTTTTGTGCTGTAGGCAGTGGTTTTGACTCTGCACTAAGAGTGGTAATGGTTTGTAAGCGAGCGGCTAACACTTGGCGTTGCTCTTGATTGGCGCTAAACAGCGTCGCTTGTAGGCGGCAGTGTGCGTTTTTATGGTCAATGACCATTAAAGTTTCAGCGACATAAAACACATAATCTGGACACTGGTCGATGGCCTCAGCGCTGCCTAAAGGTTCAAAGTTAGCCACTAAATCATAAGCAAATAAACCGCCGAGAAAAATCGCATACTTATCTTGGTTGCTTAGATCAAAGCTGTGCTGCACTAAACGCAGCGCATCAAATGAACTGGCTTCTTGCAAGCGGGAATCTTCATCTAGCTGATCACTGATTGGAGCGAAGTTGAGGGTTAACGTATCATGATCGAGCTGGTGGCTAATATCGATAGCAATATTATGTTTAAGTAACTCAACCAACTGCTGGCCATTATCGGTGAGGGCGTGAAAAGTGACGCGATGACCGACACAAGTAATGCGCACCGCGGCATCAATCAGCAACAGGCTTTTGACATCTTTTTTTGATTCAATATCCGCGGATTCCAGTAATAAACAGTCGGTTTTATCGGCACACAAGGCATGGAAGACACGCGTCGGATCCGGTGTATAAGGTAGCGTTGTGTGAAGAACCTCAAGCTGCCCTTGTTGTTTGATATCAATAGCTTTGTTCATAAAGCTTCCTTGATGAATGGTTTTCTTGCTACTTTGCATACTCGCATAATCCTGTGTTTGACCCAATCGTCTTGTGATGTATTTCTAAGCTGTTATCCCTTTTTATTGAAAGTGGTCACTCCAAGTCGTTTAGGGAGAATAAAAGTCAGCGATCTGAGTCAATAAAAAAGCCCGCTCAGTATCCGCGGGCTTTTGGTTGCGTATTCGATTTAGAAATACACCGTTGCCCACCAAGAACTTGTCCAAGTGCGCCACCAAGTGAGTTCAGCAGAAGCTGCACTAAAATTGTGATTATGGTTTTGGTTAAATTCTTGTAACATAGGAAGCCTTAATACGGTGCTTTTGTATTTGCGTACTAGTTAACTAGTTCGAGAGCAGAAAGTCAAGCCTAAATAACAGGCAATAGATATGAAAATAGATCTCCACAGTCATACGACTGCTTCAGACGGTCGATTTAGCCCTGAGCAATTGATCGATCGCGCGTTAGAATTTAATGTCGATGTATTGGCGATTACCGATCACGATACCATTGATGGTTTAGCTCCAGCCCGAGCCTATATTGAAGCTGGTCAGCATCCGATTACGTTAATCAACGGTATTGAGATTTCCACGGTATGGCAGAATAAAGATATTCATATTGTTGGGTTAAATATTGATCCCGATAATATCGCTCTCACTCAATTAATTGCAGAGCAAAAACAGCACCGCGTGGGGCGTGCTGAGCTGATCGCTGAGCGGTTAGCGAAAGTGACGAGAGAAGGGGTATTGGAAGACGTTAAGCGGATCGCTGGTGATGCACCTATCACTCGTGCTCATTTTGCCAAATGGCTGGTTGACCAAGGCTACGTCAAATCCATGCAACAAGTGTTTAAAAAATACTTAACCCGTAATAATCCCGGCTACGTGCCGCCCAACTGGTGCAGTATGAGTGAGGCTATCAGTGCGATTCATGCCGCTGGGGGACAGGCGGTTTTAGCCCATCCAGGGCGATATGACTTGACGGCGAAATGGCTTAAGCGCTTAATTAGCGCATTTGTTGAAGCGGGAGGTGATGCTATGGAAGTGGCACAGCCTCAGCAAGCACCGCAAGAAAAGCGCACCCTTGGTGATTACGCAATACATTTTAATTTACTCGCTTCGCAAGGCAGCGACTTTCATTATCCCTCTCCTTGGATGGAGCTTGGGCGAAATCTTTGGTTGCCAGCAGGCGTTGAAGCGGTTTGGAAAGAGTGGCAGCACCTGCCAAACCAGAGAGTCGTGAGACTCAATGAAGAGGAATAATCATGAGCCAATTTTTTTACGTTCATCCTGAAAACCCACAAGCACGTTTAATTAACCAAGCGGTTGCGATTATTCGTAATGGCGGTGTTGTCGTCTACCCAACGGATTCTGGCTATGCGTTGGGTTGCCAATTAGAAAATAAACAGGCTTTAGAGCGGATTTGTCAAATTCGTCGTTTGGATGATAAACATAATTTCACATTATTATGTCGCGACTTATCGGAGTTATCTTTGTATGCACGAGTCGATAATACCGCGTTTCGTTTGCTCAAAAATAACACACCGGGCCCCTATACCTTTATTTTCAAGGGCACCAAAGAAGTCCCTCGTCGTTTAATGAATGTGAAACGCAAAACCATCGGTATCCGCGTACCAGATAATAAAATTGCTCTCGATTTATTAGAGGCGTTAGGTGAGCCATTAATGTCCACTTCGTTGATTCTTCCTGGCAAAGAAACTACGGAATCGGATCCGGAAGAGATTCGCGATCGCTTAGAGCATCTCGTTGATGTGATTCTCAATGGTGGGTATTTAGGGGAACAACCCACCACTGTGATTGATTTCAGTGAAGATGAAATGGTTGTTGCACGTTTAGGTGCAGGAGACCCAACCCCATTTCAATGATCGCATCAGTCACAAAACGGATGCTTTTTGTTGGATTATTTGCAATAATATTCGACCGCGATTTTAAGATCGCATATTGTCATTCGACGTCTGAGAAGACGACATCATAGGTAGATAAATGAGCGAAAAGTTACAAAAAGTTTTAGCACGTGCTGGTCATGGTTCTCGTCGAGAGCTTGAAGCTCTGATCCGAGCTGGACGTGTAAGTGTTAATGGCAAGGTAGCTATACTCGGTGAGCGTCTAGAAGATGAAACCGCCGTAGTACGTATTGATGGGCATGCCGTTTCTGCTAAAGCGCCAGAAGAAGTGATCTGTCGTGTGCTGGCTTATTATAAGCCGGAAGGTGAGCTGTGTACTCGTCACGATCCTGAAGGTCGTCGCACCGTCTTTGACCGTTTGCCGAAAATTCGCGGGTCACGTTGGATTTCAGTTGGACGTCTTGATGCCAATACTTCTGGTTTGCTATTGTTCACTACCGATGGTGAGCTGGCTAATCGTTTGATGCACCCAAGCCGTCAAGTAGAACGTGAATATTTAGTTCGAGTTTTTGGCGAAATTAACGAAGAAAAAATTCGCAACTTAGTGCGCGGTGTGCAGCTTGAAGACGGCATGGCTCGTTTTGAAGATGTTATGTATGCGGGTGGTGAAGGTATGAATCATACCTTCTATGTGGTGATTAACGAAGGGCGTAATCGCGAAGTTCGCCGTTTGTGGGAGTCACAAGGCACCACAGTAAGTCGTTTGAAGCGCGTGCGTTATGGCGATATTTTCTTAGATAAGAAATTACCGCGTGGTGGATGGGTAGAGCTCGATCTTAAACAAGTTAACTACTTGCGTGATCTCGTTGAACTACGCCCAGAAAAAGAAACCATGCTGGATGAATCGAAAGATAATACATCGCGCAAACGTGAACGTTCACGTAGTCAGAAGATCCGTCGTGCTGTGAAGCGTCATGAAGAGCGAATCACGACCACCACCGCTAAACCGAAAAGCCGAGTGACTAACGGGACAACGACCGGTGGTTCGACAGGCAATGCACCTATACGTGCTCGTCGCAAACCTGGTTCAAGTACTCGTAATAGTGCACAAGAGCAGAGCTCCCGTCAGGGTACCCGCGCTCCGAGCGGTAAAGCTAAAGCGCCACGTCGCCAAGGCTAAACGCATTTTTTGTTATTGAATAGGTTTATCCATAACAAAAGTAGCACTTGACCTTTGGTTAATGATTGAAAAATCCCGAGCAATGCTCGGGATTTTTATTTGTTCATCAATAAGATTACTGTACCGAGGGGGCTGAACGTTGATGATAGTCAACCGTGATACCGCTATCGTTAATATCGATGACAAACTGAGTAATCACATTACTCGTTGAACCATGCATTAACTCTTCAGGTAACTCTTCGCCACTGAACTCTGCGGCTAATCGCATGGCTTCCATAAAACGTGGCATATTAACATCAAACTGAAACAGACCTTTAGCCGTTAATGGTTGTTTTAAGATAGCTTCTGCGGAGGTTGCTGATTGGGCACCAGAATAAAGAGCAAGGTGTTTATCATTAAGCCGAGCAAATAGTGGCGTTTGCATCCCTGTTTCAGCACTCACCAGTGTCGAGAGATCAATCGGCTCTCCATTGGCTTCAAGTGTCAATTGCGCTAATTCTGGCACGAACATCTGAGCGCTGAGCAAGAGGTTTT
Source organism: Vibrio sp. A8-1 (assembly GCF_013048685.1). Taxonomy (NCBI): domain Bacteria; kingdom Pseudomonadati; phylum Pseudomonadota; class Gammaproteobacteria; order Vibrionales; family Vibrionaceae; genus Vibrio; species Vibrio sp. A8-1. The sequence continues at coordinate 53,467 of NZ_VHTC01000011.1, read as the reverse complement.
CTGGTTGATTAGCTGAAAGAGTGAAGAGAAAATCGAGTTTATCCCATTGTGGTCCAAAAGGATGCTCTGTATCCAAGGTCAGGTCATTCAGCGCAAAATGCATACCTTTGACACTGCCTAGCATACTTGCCCCTAGACTGAGCATTGTCGCCGGGTTTTCATCGCCTAAACTTTGTTGAAAATCTGCCAACAAACCACAAGAGTAGCTTGGTTGACGTAAGTCATTCCAAATGCTACCAACAGAAGTGGCTAATTTTGAAACATCTAAACCCAGACCGATAGAAAAAATACGCTCTGTGGGATCGGTCACTTCAGGTAAAAAGCCACGTATGGCTTTGAGTGCATTAATGAGCATTTGGTTATGGCTTTCAATGACCAATTTACCCTTGATCGCCGCTTGTCCATTATGCATGCTATATTCAGCAAGCCCAACGGTGCGTGGCCAGTTACGGGCAATGGCTGCTAATTCTGTTTGACAATTGGGGTGACGAATTTCATCAAGAAATGGTTCAGAGGTCTGTTGTTGTAATACCTCCAGCTGACGAGCAATACGGTTACTGGCTGGTTGGGTGAGACCTTGGATAATGGCTTGATGATCTAAGTAAGCATAGTTGCTGTATTGTTGACCATATTTGGTTTTCAGCTCGCTAAAACGATCGCTTTGCGCAAAAGAGAGTTGTGGTTTTTCAATGCCTAAAGCTAATTTAAGCGGGTTTTCTTCACCAAGCATTGGCAGATCAAGCGTAAAGGTCGCGACTTGATTACCTACCGCAATGATCAGACCAATATCTTCATCCTCTTCTTCAGTGAGTCGATAACGGCGATAAGTGACTTCACCGAATTGGCCAGCTTGGTAGGTTGCCCCTGTTTCTTGTTCAACTTGCGAGATGGTTCGCCAAAAAGCGTCGCTGTTTTCGAGCTGAAGCTTATACACAGGAACTAAGCCTAAGGTATACATCACTGGCTTAATGTTATCCGGTGTACCGAGGTAGGTTTTCAGAGTCTGTTTATCAACAGCACTTTGTAAATAACCATCAAGATATTGAATAATAAAGGCTTGCTCTGCGGTGAGCTCTCTATCATCAAGATAGTCGTACAAACTCTCTTGAGCATAACCGAAGGCATGTAGATATTGATAATGATCGTAGTCTTCGGTAGCGAAAGAGACAAAAGCCGATTCTGCTGGGATCAGAGTCAGTAAAGGATCGATGTCACTATCGGTTTTTGGATCAAGATGGTAAAAATAGCCACCCGCCGCTGCCGTGGCAGCAATGGCAGCGGCAAGAATCAGTTTTTTCACGGTCAACTCCGTTGTGTCCCTACGATGAATCGTCAATAAACCGAGATTAAAGAGGGCATAGTGATGATTGAAATAAGTCGCCCTACGTTATGTAGGGCGAGAATAAAAACCATATCATATAGTAATAACTATGCTATTCAATACGTTGTTTATTGATTGCTTATAAAGTTTGTTGCAGTTGAAAGTATCGTCCTTGTTGAGCGAGTAGTTGGTCATGATGACCTTGCTCGACGATTTCCCCTTGATCAATCAGACAAATCGTATCCATCGACTCTAGAGCAACCAAACGGTGAGTGATAAACACCACCGTCTTATCGACAAAATGGGTTTGTAGTAAGGCCATAATTTGTTGCTCAGTTTGCTTATCTAACCCTTCGGTAGGCTCATCAAGCAGCAAAATTTTTCCGTTATGGAGCAGTGCTCTTGCGATACCAATCCGGCGTTTTTCACCTCCGGAAAGTTGACGTCCACCATCGCCAAGCCAAGTATCTAATCCTGGGCCATCGAGCAATTTCTCTAGCCCGACTTGATGAAGTAATGGTTCTAATTCACGGTCGGTTACATCAGGCTTAGCCATCAGAAGATTATCACGCAAACTGCCATTTAGAATATCAACCCGTTGACTGACGACACTGATTGCGCGGCGTAAATCGCTCTCTTGCCACTCTTGCAAACGAGTTCCACCAATAGAAATGCAACCTTGTGATGGATCCCAATAACGACACAGCAATTGAATGAGTGTTGATTTTCCCGATCCGGTTTGACCCACAATCGCCACTTTTTTACCAGCAGGAATCGTGAGATCAACCTTATCAACAACGGTTTTTGTACTGTCAGGGTAAGCGAAACTAACCTGATTAAACTCGATATCCAATTGATCAGCATGTTGAGTGGGTGACAGGGGGAAAACCACGTCGGGCTTACTAAGAATGATTTCATTTAAGCGACGAGCGGAGGTTAAGGTTTGGCCTAAATACTGAAATGCACCGGCAATCGGCATTAATAATTCAAAACTGGCCATGGTCGCAAAGGCCATTAAAGCAATCATTGGATCGGGCGCTTGACCATTGACGCCATCCGCCGCCAACCACAGCATTAACAGCAAGGCCCAGCCGTTAGCGAGAAGTAATAGGGCTTGTGCAAGGCCAGTATAATGGGTATTGACCTTTTGATTGTATAGGAGCTTATCTTGGGCAATAAAAATCGCATTGCGGTAGCGCTGCTCAGCATTAAAAATAACCAGTTCACTATAACCTTGCAGCCAGTCTAGCGTTGCAATACGCATCTGCGCTTTATGTTCCGTTAACGCTTGACCATTACGTTTACCTAGCAGGTAAAACAAAGGCGGCCAGACGAGCAGTAACGTCAGTAAGATAGCCCCTAACGTTAACCCCAAACTCATATCAAACCAACAGAGTAGGGCGGTTAATGCGCCAATCCCCAAAATACCCACGGTTACTGGGTTAATGAGTCTTAGATAGACATGATCCATCGCATTGATATCAGCGACTAAGCGATTGAGCAAATCCGCATCACGCAGATTATTGATTCGTCCGGGAATCAAGGGTGCTAATTTAGTAAAAAAGAATACTCGCAGATCGGTCAGCAGTTTAAAGGTGGCATTATGGCTAACCACTCGCTCACCCCAGCGGCCTGCTGTACGCTGCATAGCAAAGCCGCGGACAAAAGCCCCAGGTAGCATATAATTAAACGTTTCTCGGGCAATGGTTAAGCCTGCTACCGCTGCAGCCGATAAAAACCATCCTGACAGTGTTAATAAACCGATTGAGGCACAAACCGTAAAAAAGGCCAGTAACATACCCAGTGATAAGCCAAACCAATGTTTTTTATACAGCTTGAGATAAGGCAATAATTCACGCATCTAAATTCCCCTTATCGGCTTCTTTTCTAGTTTGGTTTGCACTAAGCATGCGAGAAAAGAGTCCTGGTTGCTGACTAAGTTGATGAAAATTACCTTGTTGAACGATCTGTCCCTCTTGCATCACTAAGATTTGATCGACGGAACGTAAAGGTTCAAGTTGATGAGTCACAAATAGCGCCGTTTTATCACTAATTTGTTGTGTTAAGCTGCGCATAACCAGTTGCTCACTTTGTGCGTCTAAGCTGGCAGTTGGCTCATCTAAGAGCCAAAATTTGCCGTTCTGTAACATCGCTCTCGCCAGTGCTAGGCGTTGAGCCTGACCGACGGATAAGCCACCAGAGCGATCACTGATTGGGTAATCTAATCCATGTGAGTGAACAAATTCGCTAGCAAAAGCCTCATCTAATACTTTTTGTAGCTGTTTATCGTCGATACTTTCTTTACCTAAAGTGACATTGTCACGAATGGTTCCGTGGACTAAAAGCGGGTTTTGTCCAATCCAACTGATTAACGCTCGCCAAGAAGCATGGTCGATTTGACTTAATTCCGTACCATTAACGGTTAAACTGCCTTGATAAGGCATAAAACCAAGCAGGGCATTGACTAGGCTGGTTTTGCCTGCGCCACTTGGTCCGACTAACGCCGTGGTTTGACCATGGGTTAATTGAAAAGAGATCGGACCAACGAGCGTTTTTCCTTCTAGGCTTAACACGGATAAATCTTTGGCAATAATCTCGATAGAAGGGGCATTGGCCATAGAGTGATGGCCTGATTGGACTTGTTCAACATCGATACTTAAGAAATCCACCATACTTTCAGCGGCAGCAATCGCTTGTTGTTTGGCATGATAAAAGGTGCCTAAATCACGTAAAGGCTGATAAAACTCTGGGGCGAGGATCAAAATAAATAATCCTGCAAATAAGGTCACGCCAGTACCGTAATATCCAAAATTGAGTTCACCGATAAAGCTAAAACCAAAGTACACCGCGGTGATGGCAATCGATACCGAGGCAAAGAACTCTAATACTGCGGAGGATAAGAAAGCAATGCGTAAGATATCCATGGTTCGTTTACGAAACACTTCCGAAGCCCCTAGCATTTGATCGGTTTCTGCTTGGGTTCGATCAAATAAACGGATCGTCGTCATGGCCTGTAAACGATCATAAAAATGACCGGATAAACGTTGCAGCGCTTTAAAGTTTTTCTTGCCTGCATCAGCGGCTTTCATGCCCACTAAAGCCATAAATAGCGGAATAAGCGGAGCGGTGATCAAGAAAATTAATCCTGCCGCCCAGTTGACTGGGAATACCACCACTAAAATGATAAAAGGGATCAATACTGCCAGCGCCATTTGTGGTAAATAACGAGCAAAAAAGTCATGCATTTCTTCGACTTGTTCAAGCGTTAAGGTTGCCCATGCTCCGGCAGGTTTACCTTTAATGTAGGCTGGTCCTAAATCACGAAGTTTATTAAAAATCAGTTGCCGAATGTAGGTTCTGATCTCTTGACCAGCACGAAATCCAGCCATTTCTCTCGCCCATGAACAGCCAGCGCGCAGTGCAATGGTCATGGCCAATAAACTGAAATGCGTGACTAAGGCTTGTTTATCTACCTGCTCGATGATTAGCTGGTGAAGAATACTGGCGATCAAGGCGGCTTGCCCGAGCAAGAGCAAGCTCGAAATAACGCCTAACCCAATAGCAAGCATTAACCAACGTTTGGCAAGTTTGCTTTGCTGTTTGAGCCAAAGATTGAGGCTGCGTTGCTTTTTCTTATCCATTTTAAAGGCTTATTGATCATTATTATGAAAGGTAAGTCGGCTAGTATACAAAAGAAAACCCAACGGATATACCGCTGGGTTAGTCAGTTGTCACACAGGAGGCACAATCGATGGTTTTTTATTTGTTATTGAGGCTATCAAGGTAGCGCTCAGCATCGAGTGCGGCCATACAACCTGTACCAGCCGAAGTGATGGCTTGACGGTAATTATGATCCATCACATCTCCCGCAGCGAAAACTCCAGCTACGCTCGTTTGAGTTGCATTCCCTTCTAAGCCAGATTGGACCCAAATATAGCCATCTTTCATATCAAGTTGACCTTGGAAGATGTCGGTATTGGGTTGATGACCGATAGCAATGAAAACTCCCATGACATCGAGTTGTTCGGTTTGATCAGATTGTGTGTCTTTTAAACGAACGCCGGTCACGCCCATCTCATCGCCAAGCACTTCATCTAACGTGCGGTTGGTATGTAGAACAATATTACCGTTGTTGACTTTATCCATTAAACGGTCAATAAGAATTTTCTCTGAGCGAAAGGTATCTCGACGATGAATTAAGTGAACTTCAGAGGCGATATTGGCAAGATACAAGGCTTCTTCGACAGCGGTGTTACCGCCACCGACCACCGCGACTTTTTGGTTACGATAGAAAAAACCATCGCAAGTTGCACAAGCAGAAACCCCTCGGCCTTTAAACGCTTCTTCAGAAGGTAGGCCTAAGTATTTTGCGGAAGCACCGGTTGAAATAATCAACGCATCGCAAGTGTACTCTTGGCTATCACCTTTCAAGCGGAAAGGGCGCGTTGAAAAATCGACCTGATTAATATGGTCAAATACAATTTCAGTTTCAAAGCGCTCTGCGTGTTGCTTCATCCGCTCCATTAAATTGGGTCCGGTTAATCCTTCTGGATCGCCTGGCCAGTTTTCCACTTCCGTGGTGGTCGTAAGCTGACCACCTTGTTGCATCCCAGTGACTAACACTGGATTTAGGTTCGCACGCGCTGCGTAAACGGCAGCGGTGTAGCCAGCTGGGCCTGAGCCTAAAATAAGTAGTTTACAATGCTTTACATCGCTCATGATGACTCCGCTGTGAGTTCTAAAAAGTTAATCGATTGTAAGGAATAATGTTCGGGATGAAAAGCCATATATCCCCTTGCTACTTGAAGCCGTGGTGTGAGCTGCCTCCACCACTGGCCACATCAAGTTATTAGAGGTTCGCTAGGGGATGACTAATGAATCGGGTTGATGACCGAGTTTTTTCCATTGGCGATACAACATAAAACCCACCAGTAAGGATAAACAGATATTGGACAGCGGAACCGCGAGCCATACGCCATTTAAACCAAAGAAATGGGGTAAAACCAACAAAAAAGGAATCTGAATCATCATATTACTCATGGTAATAAACGTCGCTTTATTGCCTAATCCTAAGGATTGAAACCACGTTGCGGTTAAAATAAGAAAACCGTCTAAAAACATGGCACATAAAAACAACCGCATTGCCCATGTGGTGGTGGAGAGCAGTGCTTCATCGCCTTGAGCAATAAAAAATTGTGCAAAGAAACTGGGTGACCATTGAATCGCCAGAACCAGGAAAATACCACTGCCTAGGGTAAATGCGCTGGCGATTTTAAACGTTGCTTTGACGCGTTGTTTAAGATTCGCACCGTAGTAAAAACTGGTCAGAGGCTGCATCCCTCCTGCAGTGCCTTCGGCCATCAGATAGTAAAAAGTCAGTAAATAACCAGCAATACTATAAGCAGCAACATGGATGGCTTGACCATGTTTGAGCAGCAGCATGTTGTGCAGCACAATAGAAAAACTGATATATAGGTACATCAGCATACTCGACAAGCCGGTTTTTAGAATGTCGAACACGGCTTTGCTTTGCCAGTGAAAAGCTTGTTTTGAGATAGGTAGTTGGCTGCGACGGCTCAGTAAATAGTTTAAACAGATGGCGACGGAGATCAGCTCCCCCAGTAGAGTAGCAATCGCTGCCCCTTGCAATCCAAAACGGAAATAACCAATAAATAGGGCGTCCAAGGCAATATTACTGATCGCACCAATTCCCATCGCGAGTGTTGCTAAACGTGGTGCTCCGGCGTTACGTACTAACAGTGGTAAGGCAATACTGCCGAGAACAATCGGAGCGCCAGCCATCATCCAATACAGATAATCTGCTCCTTGTAAGTAAGCTCCATCTGTTGCACCTTGAAAATGCAAAAACATTGGACTTAGAAAGTGCAGTGCAATGCCTAGCGGCAAGCCGACAGCGACCAGTAATAGTAGGCCGTGGATCAAATAATTAATTGCAGACGAGGTTTCACCTGCGCCCATTTTTAACGACGTATGAGCCCCTGCACCCATGCCAATCATCATACCAAAGGCGAGTAATACGCCGACAAATGGCCAGGCCAAACTGATCGCCGCTAAGCCATCAGCCCCAATAAAGTGACCAACAAAAATACCATCGACAATTTGATAGGTACCACTGACCATCAATGCGGCAATCGATGGCAAGGTGTAGTGCCAAAACGCTTTACCGACAGAAGTGCGCTGTAAATTTATCATGTTGTTTCTCAATTAATAAGGACGAGAGGTGAGCTGAGGCGGCTCCATGCCCCCAAGATCTAAATCACGACAAGCTTTCATTAACAACTGTTCTAATTGTCTCAACTCATCGCTGGTTAATGTCTGTTGAAAGTGCACAATGGCGGAGTGATACACCTCTGCTTCATATTCTTGCATGGCCAACATTTTTTCACTCGGCAACAGACGCTGTGCTCGTGCATCCTCCATGCAAGGTTCACGAATGATATAACCTTGTTTTTGCAGCTTATTGACCATGGCACTCGCTGAAGCTTTGCTCACCTTCATCTGGTCAGCCAATTCGGTTAAACGAATGCCCTGTTCCGCATAGGCAAGTAAGGTATAGATATACTGCAATTCACTATTGGTTAACTCTAAATGACCATTATGTTTTGCTTGTTCACGCCAATGATGCCATAAGTGCCACTCTAAGCGCTGTAGGCTATGCCTTAAGTCCATAATTTACTCTTGCGTTTATCTTTTTAGTTAGTCTAACTAACAATTTCTGTGGTAACAAGAAAATCATTATTCAATCCATGTAACGACAGGCGAGTCGAATGGAATGAATGGTTAGATTACGCTTCAATATTCTAAGGCGGTGGTTTGTGTATAACTATTTGTTTTAATTTAAATTTTATTTTTCTTGGTGTGTGAGTCTAAAATTTGGGCTATGCAATGTTAATTTTTGGTTTATTAGTCTAATTTTAATGTTTTCATTAGTTTTTTATTTCTTATTGTTGCTGTCTCTTAGGGTTTTTTGTCTGCTTGGCTTGAATAAAGCGTATTTCTGCGTATTCTTTATGTAAATATAATGTTAATCAAAAGTGTCTGGCATGTGTTTTCATTAAGGAGTCAATAATGTTATCTGCACATGAAACAACCCTACAAATTACTCATTTAAGTCCAGAGGCAACACGCCAATTAGCGCCATCGTTTGCCACGCTGCCCCATACCGAACATGCTGATGGTAAATACCGCTTGCGTCGTTATTCGGTGATTCAGTATCGAGATGGTCAAGTGGTTTCTCTTGGAAAAAATGAGTTTGTGCAAAGCGAGGATATTAACCATTTTCAAGGGAATATTGTTCGTCAGTTTGAGCCGATTCTTGCAGAGACACTCAATAGTGAGGGAATGCGTGAGGTATGCGAGTTATTTATGCAGGCTAATGAGTTACCGAATGGGCAAGAGATAGAGATTCATCAAATTCGAGTGACGGCGATTTATGATGAAACTCAAGTCGCTCCAGAAGGCGTTCATCAAGATGGGTTTGATCATATCGCCTTAGTCAGTATTGACCGCTATAACATCGTTGGTGGTGACATTATGCTTTACAACGACTGCCATGAAGCGCCATTTTTCCGTAAAGTGCTTGATAATGGTGAGGTGGCGATACTCGCAGACAGTAAGTTATGGCACAACGCGAGTCCCATTCGCTCGGTGGATCACACTCAAGAAGGGCACATGGATGTTTTTGTTCTAACCGCTAAGGATGGTCGCCATGAGTTTCACTCCTGAGCAAGCACGGGTGCAGTTTTCTGCTTTAGCCCAGACTCACCATGATCGGCCAGTGTATTTCTTTGATGGACCCGGTGGTTCTCAGGTGCCTCGCTCAGTGCTACAAGCGATGACGGATTATCTGGGTCACTTTAATTCTAATCTTGGTGGTCACTTTTTTTCGAGCCAGCGGACAACGGATCTCATGTTACAAGCAAGAGAATCGGCTCAAGCGCTACTCAATGCTGAATCGTCGGGTAACATTGTCTTCGGTGCGAATATGACCTCCTTGACGTTTCAACTCAGTCGCAGCATCAGTCGAGAGTGGCAAAGGGGTGATGAAGTGGTTGTTACGGCCTTGGATCATTATTCTAATGTATCGAGCTGGGAAGAGGCCGCACAAGATAAAGGGGCGCTTGTTCATCAAGCAAGGATCAATCCTGAAAACGGTACGCTGGATATTGATCATCTTTTAAGCCTAATTAATGCTCAAACAACTTTGGTCGCGTTGACTTATGCGTCTAATACGACGGGTTCAATCGTCGATGTCAAAAGGGTTATCGAGGCAGCTCACGCGGTAGGGGCTCAAGTGTTCATTGATGCTGTGCATTATGCGCCGCACCATTTAATTGATGTCCAAGATTTGGAGTGTGATTTCTTAGTCTGTTCGGCGTATAAATTTTTCGGGCCCCACATCGGTATTGCCTATATCCACTCTCAATGGCTACACAGTTTGCAACCTTATAAAGTGGAGCCCGCAACCAATATTGGTCCCGGCCGATTTGAAACGGGAACCCAGAGTTTTGAAAGCTTAGCAGGCTTAGTGGCTGCGATTGATTATTTGGCTCAATGGGGAGAAAGCGGTGCGCCTTTACGTCAACGTTTGGCGCAGAGTTTTGCACAATTTAATCAACATGAGCAGCAGCTGAGTGGTTATTTTCTGCGTAAATTACAACAATTACCGCAAGCTCAACTGTATGGTCGATGGGAAGCGGACAGCGATAAGCGTACACCGACGTTCGCGATTCGTATCGCTGATCATTCACCAGAATGGATAGCCAAGACATTAGGTGAACAAAATATTTGTGTCTGGAATGGCCATTTTTATGCGCTAGGTTTGATTCGTCAACTAGGCTTAGAAGCGAAAGGTGGAGTGGTGCGAATTGGTTTAATGCACTACAACACCGTTGAAGAAATCGATCAGCTTTTTAACGTATTGGCGCCATTGGTTAAGCCAGTATCGCTCGTCGAGTAACGCCGCCAGTCGCCATCGGGCAAACTTGTTTGCTCGATGGCTCTCTGGATTATTTCCGATATTATTCGTTGTAACTCACTTCTACTTCGTAAGCGGTGTATTTGCGAATATTGATCACGCCGCTATCAAAAATCAGATATTGACCTTTAATACCTTGTAACACACCACTAACTAATGGCTGTTTATCAAAATTATGGGAAGTGATTTTAATCGGATGTTGTTCAACCGGATAACTGATCTCGGTACCGCTCTCATTCAACTCAATTACCACATCATCTCCAAATTGTTGTTTTAATTCGGTAATTTTTTCTGCTAATAATGGTGTTAACTTTGCAGCGTGTTCGGCTAAGGGCAGAGGTTCACCATCTCCTTTCAGTAGCGTTCGCCAATTGGTTTTATCAGCGATGTGTTTAGCCAGTTCGACTTCGAGTAAGCCTGAAATATGTCGTGTTTTGACTTTGTACAGCGGTAATCCTTGAGTGGCTCCTTGATCTATCCAGCGCGTCGGAATTTGATTATGGCGAGTGATGCCGACTTTTAAGCTCGAGGTGTTGGAGAGATAAACGTAATGATCGACCATGCAGTGATTTTGTGCCCATTCAGGTTCACGGCAGGTGCCTTGTCCAAAATGGCAGGTCTCTGGTTTCATGATGCACATATCGCAACTAGCAAGTTTCTTCATGCATACAAAGCAATGACCTTGAGAGTAACTTTTTTTGGTCTTTTTGCCGCATGAATGGCAAAAAATATTACCCGTATGATGAAGTGTCAGCGTTTTGCCGATCAATGGATTAAGGTCGATCAGGTGCTCGCCAACGGGAAGTTGGTAATGAACCGTTTGATGATGTTGAGCGCGCATTTTTTGTAATACGCCGCGAATAGTTAAAGACATGACATCGCTCTTTTTTGTAGTGTTATCCCTTACTGACCGAAACTTACGTTGCTTATGAGCTAGTTAATCAACGGATTATTGAGACCCGTAAGCCAGAGCATAGGTTATTAACGGCGTGTTTTCGGTCGTTTGGGTTTAGAATTATGTGATTACTTTTGAGTCCAATCAGACTCATCGACAGTGTTCTCGCTTAGTGTACCATTATCACGAGATTCAGACAGGATAGGTTCTTTGGGACCTAAGAACCTTGGTTGCGTATCGAGGAAGTAAAGATCTAAAACCGCTTTGCTTCTTGCGAAGACTTCACGTAAACGTACTTTGTATCCTAGATGATTTTTAGGACCGGGAACGGCTAGACAAGTGGCGTTAATCTCGTGATGTTGAGCGATAAAGAGCGCACGCTCGCAATGAAAACGTTGAGTGACGATCAAGAAATCATCGGTATCAAAAATGCGTTTCGCCCTGACAATCGAATCTAAAGTACGAAAGCCAGCATAGTCGAGATAGATCTGCCCATCGGGCACGCCCGCTTTGAGTAAATCGCGTTTCATCGTCCAAGGTTCGTTATAAGAACGATGAGCATTATCGCCGCTCAGAAGAAAATAATCGGTTTTATTGAGTTGATAAAGCTCAATCGCCGCTTCAATACGGTGTAGATAATAATCGTTTAAGGTGCGCCCAAGGTACTTACTGGTTCCTAGCACCACCGCGACATCAAATTTGGGTAATTTATTGATATCGCTAATAATATGCGGTTGAGTTTGCCAGCTTACCCAGCGGTCGATAGAAAAAATGACGGCTACGGCTATCAGGAAAAGCAGCATCAGCAAGGCTACGCCGCGGAGAAACCAACGTAAAAGCGTTTTCAGTCGGCCAATCATTAAATTTGTCGGTTTTTTTGTGCCCATAAACCTATCACAATAAAACTGATCATGATGATACTAAACATCATGCCTCGCTCTAAGTTGGCCAGTGTGCGAGTTAAGTAAGGGCTGGCTTTGACAATCAGTAAGCCATAACCAAACGCATTGACGATAATAAAGACTAAAGTGCGGACAATAAAATGCTGGTTATGCATCAGGCGACGCAGTAACGCATTCACCTCTCCGCCTAACATCACCAACCAACAGGCAATCAATGCCATCGAGATCTCAGCAAGATAGGGGGCCAGATACTGACCGGCTGGGGCAAAAAAACTCATCATATCGGTGCTCTAGTGATTAAAGCCTCGGAGCTGCTAACGTTGCACGACAAAACAGTGCAAAAATTAACAGCTCCTATTAACGCTTTGTTCAACGGGACGAATTAAAAAGCGGTACGCTTGTAACGACGATAAGCAGGTTGCCAGAAATGCTGTTCAATGGCAACGTCCAAAGCTTCATCCGTAATTTCTAACGCAACACCTTGTTCTATGGCTTTTTTAGCGACAGCAAAGGCAATTTTCTTCGAGACAGAATGAATCGATTCTAGCGGTGGCAGAAGTGGACCGTGACCATTAATCGCTAGTGGTGAGCAGAGTGATAAAGCTCGGCTCGATTCCATTAACATTTCATCAGTGACTCGTTTCGCTCCTACGGCGAGTACGCCTAAGCCAATCCCAGGGAAGATGTAGCTGTTATTACACTGGGCAATGGCGTACGTCTTACCATCATGGATGACGGGAGCAAACGGACTACCAGTGGCGACTAACGCTTCACCATTGGTCCAGTGAATAATGTCGGCAGGCGTCGCTTCAACTCGACTCGTCGGGTTAGAGAGAGGAAAAATAATCGGTCGAGGGCAATGTGCATGCATCTCTTTGATCACTTCCTCACTGAATAGGCCTGGAGCGCCTGAAACACCCACCAACACGGTTGGTTTGGCATGACGGACTACATCGACCAATGAGTAACCATTACCTTCAGAAGTCCAATCTTGAGTATTGTCTTTTTTCTGCACCAGACGCTGTTGGAAATCAAGCAGATTCGGCATCCCTTCTTCTAATAGACCCCAGCGATCGACCATATAGACTTGTGAACGAGCTTGAGCGTCGGAGATCCCTTCGGAGACCATCTGGGCAATAATCGCTTCAGCAATGCCACAGCCAGCAGAGCCTGCCCCTAAGAAGGTGATCCGCTGTTGTGATAATTGGCTACCTGCCGCTTTACAAGCCGCCAGTAGTGAGCCAACGGTGACCGCCGCTGTACCTTGAATGTCATCATTAAAGCAGCAAATGCGATTTTTGTAGCGTTCCAACAGTGGCATGGCATTTTTTTGCGCAAAATCTTCAAATTGAATTAACGCATCTGGCCAACGATGTTGTACCGCTTGGATAAAATCTTCGACAAAGTTATCGTATTCGGCTCCGGTGATCCGAGGATGACGCCAGCCCATGTACATTGGGTCTGCTAAGCGTTGCGGGTTATTGGTACCGACATCCAATACGATAGGTAAGGTATAGGCGGGACTGATTCCGCCACAAGCCGTGTAAAGTGATAATTTACCGATTGGAATGCCCATACCTCCAATCCCTTGGTCGCCAAGGCCGAGAATACGTTCACCATCAGTCACCACAATCACTTTAACGTTATGGTTTGCGGCGTTATTAAGCAGATCGTCGATACGATCTCGGTTAGCGTAGGAGATAAATAGCCCACGACCACGACGGTAAATATTAGAGAAATTCTCACACGCAGCGCCAACCGTCGGGGTGTAAATGATCGGCATCATTTCAGAGATATGGTTTTGTACTAAACGATAGAAGAGAGTCTCGTTGGTGTCTTGAATATTACGTAGGTAAATATGCTTATCCATATCACTTTCAAAGCTGCAATATTGTTGATAAGCACGGACCACTTGTTCTTGAATCGTTTCTGTCGATTCTGGAAGTAAGCCTTCCAAGTTAAAAGATGCACGCTCTTCGGCGCTAAAGGCACTGCCTTTATTCAGTAAAGGGGTGCTGAGTAGCGCAGGGCCAGCATAAGGAATATAAAGCGGACGTTTATCGTTATTCATTTGGTGCCTATGTAGGGTAGGTGGGAACAGATGGTTAAAAATGATAGCGGCTTATCCGCTAAGTTGTAAATAGATAAGCCTTTCCGTTTAAGTGATTATTTTCATTATAGACTTAATTAAAGGTTAAATCGGTCACTCTCGCGGACTTTTTGATGGATAACCTTCTGTTGACGAGAAGAGTACCAATCAGAAACATAGTCGGTATATAGTGTTACAAGTTTGATTTTTTATATTCCAGTTAGAAGAGAATACTTCCCATAAAAGATTGTTTTTACATATCGTATTGCTATATAAGTGTTCCTGCATAATAGTAAGCCCGCTAGGATAGATTTTTACATTGAGGTAAACATGCAACAATCACAACGAGTTTCTGTCGTGTTTGATTATGCGAGCTTTTTAGGAGCATCGTGTACCAAACGATGGAATTTTTCTGATGTATTAGCCTCCTTTGCTCCCATTTTCGGTACCGTCTGGCAAGATACCGTTAAACAGAGTAAAACCCATGAAGAGCGACTATGGGATTTGGCCTTAAGCACGTTATCTAGCCGTCGAAGTGACGAAGCCAATCTCATCGCATTGCTCAAACTGGCTAAAGCCGAAGGGATAGAAGAGCTAACACTGATCATGCCTTATGGATTAGAGCCAGCGCAGGTTCTGTTGATCGAGCAAAGCGCCGAGGTTAAATTACAGCCCGCTCAGGGGGATGAGTTTTTGGTGATCGTTAACCCCGCTTTGCCCGTGAGTTAGCGCTTTCATTATCATCCGCACCCATCGATCAGATGATGAGTGCGGGTAAAAAACAGCGTTAGACAATCAAATCGTATTGGTCACGCAATATAGCGATGATCTCTTGTTTAGGATGGCTACTTAGTTTGATAGGGTGGCCGACAATTTTTTCTGCAATGCCTAAATAGGTGCGCGAAATGTCCATCAGTGCTTCTACCGGAAGCGCATTATTTTGTGCCAATGCTTCGCGCTCTGTCATCCGTTCTTTATTGAGTAAAATATCTGGGTCAGGGAAGTAACCAAGCAAAAATTGGCGAAAGCCTTCTTTTGAATTTTCGACGATTTGGCCTTTTTGATAATATTCGGTGTCCCAAATGCGCGAAGAGTCGGGCGTACCAACTTCATCCATATAAATCAGTTTTTCTTGTCCGTTGGCATCGGTAACATAACCAAACTCAAATTTGGTATCAACAAACTGTTGACCGATGGCTTTTAATGCTTCATTAATCACGCTAAAACCCTGTTTAAGCAGCGTTTCGTAATGATCAATATCAGCAGGATGAGTAAAGTTAAATGCAGCGAAATTCTGTTCGATATCGTGTCGAGTGATATTCACATCATCGGCTTCAGGAACGCCGGGGATCCCAGTTAAAATCCCTTTGGTTGATGGCGTGATCAGCAGCTCAGGGAGTAGGCTATCTTTTTCCAATCCGTCAGGCAGAGCAATACCACAAAATTCGCGTTCACCTTTAGCGTAAGCGCGCCACATCGATCCAGTGATGTATTGGCGGCAGATCGCTTCGATTTTAATCGGTTTGGCTTTTTGGACAATCCACACTAAAGGATGAGGAATGTCGACGATGTGACTATCGGCTAACCCTTGTTGTTTGAAAAGGCTAAACCAATGATTAGAAATCGCATTGAGCGCTGCGCCTTTACCGGGAACGCCTTTTAATCCACCTTCTGCATGCCAAATACAATCAAAAGCAGAGATACGATCGCTGATCACCATAATTGCCAGTGGGGCATCTTTGGCAATCGGATAACCTTTTTCTTGGATCAATCGCTGACTGTCTTGTTCGGTAAGCCAGTAAACCGAGCGGACTTTACCGCTATGTACAGGCAAGTGGGTACGAATGGGGAGGTCGTCATTGACGGCAAGAACTTGATCAGCAAGACTCATGAAACATTCCTATCTGGATTAAACAGCGTTGACAAGAAAGACCCTCTGGTTTGTCAACCGACCATTGGGTCTTGTTTATGGCACGCATCATACCAGAACTATTTTCTGTCGCCATATAAAAAGCAAACGTTTGCTTTGGTGGTTTGTGGATGGGTTCAGTCTCTGCTGGGGGGACCGTCGTTAATGAAAGAACGACGAGGTTTTATTCAGGAAAAAGACTTCACATTGGTGCTGTTTCGCCATGTGTTGTAAACGACGTTGATGTGCTTTATCGATACTTGCCGAAGCAACAATAGCGCTCGCATTGCCTGATTGAATCGCTTTGAGCACAATATCCATTTCAGAACCTGAGCGTGAAGCTTTCATATGAATAATTTTATGACACTGGATCCGGTGCATGCTTAATTGTTGATAGTGAGGACGAGGGCATTGTGCCGTGTAGAGAATCCATTGGCGTTGTTCGGATAACTGCGCTAAGCGAGATAATATAGGATGATTGAGTTGTGGCACGCAGTGGCGATTGACCGAGCAAGAGTCATAAATAGCGTCTGAATAATGAAAGGTAGTGTTAAGCATAATACTGTCCTCATATACATGCTGTATGCATATACAGTAATCAAGGCGTGGATGATGATCAAGTGATAAGTGTGTTTGTTTTTTGTTCATTTCTGACATTTAGTCGTCATTTTTATCCTAGATGATTGATAAATAAGCGGTTGTTTTTTGAACGAGAGAGTAGATGAAAGATGTGAATTTGTGATCAAATTGGCAGTTTGTTGAGATGAGAGATGAAAAGGGAATTTATTTAGCAACAAAGCGCCTTGGCGGCGCTTCTATCTAGGTTAGGATGCTTGGTGCATTTGTCGTTCACGGGAGGCGAGTTCATCAAGATTGAATAACCTGACGTCCATTCTTGCCAGATCATGGCAATTTGGACAAGAATAATGCGCTTTACCGTCAATATATTCATGCTTTGTTAATTGGTTTGACAGTTTGCACCAATCGCACACTCCGATCACAGTAAACATTACTTCTCCCCACCTTATTCTGTTTGGTGTTTAATCTGTGCAGATTATCGCACATGCTCAGTAATTAAGTTAAGTATCTGTTACTGGCTTTGCGATGCTAATCGTTTGCTTTCTAATTTATTTAGAAGAGGTTGCGATATGTTTATTATAATTATTAACGCTTAGTTAACCTTTGGTTGATGATTTTCATCGCGCCGTTGAGACGTTTCATCTCTTCTTCGCTGCCTTGCAGATCGGGATGATAGATTTTACTCAGTTGTTTATAGCGTTGTTTGATGATTTTTTCATCGGGTAATCGATGAGGGTGAAAACCGAGTAGGGCGCAGGCCAAAGAAAAAGTCTGGTCGTGTTGGTGATGTGCCTGTTGGTGTTGTTGTTTTTTAAACTCTTGATAGAGCTTATCAAGTTGACGTTTTTGTTGTTTTATAATCGCCGCTTGCTGTTGGATCTGCTCTTTTTGTTCCATATTTAATTGCTCGGCTTGATGCTGTTGTTTGTTTTTGATTGAACGATACAGAGACAAGATGCCCATAATTAACAATAGGCCAATTAAAACGAACAAAAAATCGCTCATCAACGACATCGTATGATCTTGAGTTTGGCGTTCTTGTAACGCCTTATCTTCGTCCTCGTTCCTTAAACCATCCTGTTGCGCTTGTATTTCGAGATTTTGTAAGGCAATTAATTGATTGGCTCGACGTTGATTAAAACGTTGTTGTAATAGTTCACTGTAGCGTTGTTCACCTAGCGGATGGCGATCCGCAATACTGTGATACCAAATTTCTGCCATGAGCAATGATTGAGGGAGATATTCTCCTTGTTGATATAAACGTCCCATTGCTAAGGCTGCCTCAACATCACCTAAGGTAGCTGATTTGGTATACCAAAGTAGAGCTTGGGTTACATCAGTAGACGTACCTAGACCCTGTAAATAAGCATTGGCTAGTGGTGTCATTGCGGGTTGATAGCCGCGTTCTGCCGCTTGTAAAAACCAGTAATAGGCTTGGTCTGATTGCTGCGCTTGTTGATAGCTCACTGCTAATTGAAATTGTGCTTCCGGATTACCTAAGCGAGCTTGTTGGCGAACTTGATCGGTTTGCGCGGCAATAGGCCATGAACACACCAAGGTGAAAAACAGCAGTAACCAGGGTGATAAAACGTGCATGCTCAGCGTGTCCTAATGAGTTGATGGTTGTGATCACCGTATCGGTGCTAATGAGAAAAAGGCCCAATTAAGGGCCTTCTAAGTATACTCTTGTTCACTAAACTTGCCTTGCTGGAGGGCTTATTTTAGCGGCAAAATTTGAATGTCTACTCTGCGGTTACAAGCTCGTCCTTCCACAGTACTATTGGTACAAATTGGGAAGCGAGAGCCATTACCTCGCGCGATAGCTCGTCCTGGAGCGACTCCTTGTGACAATAAGAAGCTGCGTACTGATTCAGCACGACGTTCCGATAGCACTTGGTTAGTGGTATCACCACCAGTACTGTCGGTATGCCCATCAATCACTAAACTGGTGTCTGGGTATTGGACAAGAATTTTGGCTACGCCGCGTAGTGTACGGTGAATGCTTGAGTCGAGTTGATAAGAGTTGGTTTGGAAACCGATGCCGTTTTCCATACGCAATAAAAGTTGATTGTCGCCGACACGTTGAACTTGTACGCCTGAATGAAGCAATTCTTCACGCAAAGCCGCTTCTTGTTGGTCAAAATAGTAACCGACACCACCACCTACAGCCGCGCCGCCAGTCGCACCAATTAAAGCGCGTTGACGGCGCTGTTTCGCATTATCACCAGTGGCTAAACCCGCGGCCGCACCAGCTACCGCGCCAATTAATGCTCCGCGAGTGGCGGCATTCGTTTCTGATTCGCCTGTTGTGGCATTTTGCCTTTGTGTGGCAGCACAGCCAGACAATGTGATGACCAGTGCCATCGCCAGCGTGATTTTTTTCAATGTATTCTCTCCGTGTTGGCAGTATGTGTTCATTTCCGCTTATTGGCTACGCTATGTGTAGTTTATAGCCTTAAACTTTTTAAGCTTTGGTTGGAAGTTGTTGGTCATCCAGCGGTAGGGGCGATAGGGAAAACGCCTTGAGTCCACTGGAATTAGCCTGAAATAAACAAAACTTATCGAATAAAGTCAATCCATTGATCTAAATTTCACATTCGCATCACTTAATTGAGCGTTATAGACGAAAGGTTATTTAAGTCGTTTTGGCGCTTGTGCACCATCAATCGGTCTATTAACGGAAACTTTACGGCCTTTTTTGAGCCCGACTTCATAATCTGCGGTGATGTTCTTCATCGCATCACGTAGCTGTTGCTTAAAGGTTTCCCGATCAATATTTTCGAACTCTTTATCAATGTAACTGTTGATTTTATTCATTGAGTTTTCGTCAGGCGTAATGGTTGGCAATTTTTCCAGTGCGCCTTCTACCCAACCGGATAAAAACGAATTTACGCGCCGCGAGACTTCTGTCGTTGGTGTGCCACTGCCTGCAAAACTGTTGCGAAACTGCCCAGTCTGCTCATTCATTTCACGATAAACAATATCAAAAGCAAAGGCGGCAAAAATCGCTCTGTCTGCCTCACCGATAAATTCGACGCGTTTTAAACCTTTATGATTGATCAAAACGGCTTCAACACCAAATTTGGTATTAATGCCTCGGATAATACGTAAAATGCCGGAACTGATGGAGGCAGGCAGAAGATGAGTTGATTGGGTTTTGCCCATTTTAATAAACTCAATATCGTCTTTATCCAACCCATATTTGAGCATCAGCCGGTGGGCCATTTTGATCGCGTTGGCCGCTTCATTGACATTAGCGGAGTTACCTAACTCTAGGCATTTGGCTATTTTTTTTAAGGCTTTTTGTTTATCCATCGAATTATAAAATCGGTTCCGCAGCGCTAAGAAAAGTCAGCTATTTTACCGTTTTTATCTAAGGAGTGAAAGGGATGCTGGATATTCGCCTACCGGCGGGACGAATTAACCGGTAATTCGATGTTATTTTGATGGTAACTTGAAGTTGCGGCTCGGTTGGTAAGCGACAACTTCAAGTAGGGTAAAGATAGATACTCGGTTAGATACCTAGTTCATCGAGTAAATCGGCGGAGAGGTCACTATTTGCTTGGCTTGCCGCTTTATTGGCCGCTTTGTCGGCCATCTTTTGTTGTGTATCAGCTAAAATAGAGTCTGGACTTTCATCTTCCTGAATTTCAAAGTCTTCCAATTGAATAAACTCAGTGCGATCCATGGCCAATTCTAGATAGAAAATATTATTATTTTCGGTCGAGAAGGTTACGCGGCGGGCTTGTGGTCGATCTAAGTTAGTATCAACCGATAAGTTAACTTGTTTGTTGAGTGACAACATTTTCGGCTGGTTTTGAGTGATGTTGGTTTGTAACTCTTTGCGTACTTTGTTGGTGAAATCACCGACCAGTTGGTTCATCAGTTCACCGAGTACATCGCCAACTTCGTCGGAGGTGTGTAATACCGCAAGTTCATCTTCTGGCATGCCCATATTGCGCATATATTGGGTATACACTTCTAAAGCGGCTTTAGAAGTGAAGTTAATTACCACTAAACCAGAAAATCCGCCATCAAACAAAACGAAGCAGCCAAAGTCTGGTTTGAGTGACGTTTTGGTGATTTTTTGTACCATTGCCGAGTAGGTGATGTTCGATCCCGTGGCTGAGGAGAGTACGGTTGAAACCGATTGACAAAGTTTCAATAGAATATCTTCTGTGGTAACGACTTTATTTTTTTTCATATCTAGGTCCATGAGTGTGTCAGGGCTAAGTGGTTAATCAATGACCGCTTAGGAAAGTAGGCGACGAAAATGTATCTGTGTTTACTTAACGATAGCTGGATTTAGCTGACCTTCAACTCTTCCGTTATCTAAAAAATGGCTTAACTCTATTGTTGTTAAGATTCTGATTTGATCACTGATTTAAATGTTGTAAAGTGACCGGACTCAAAAAAATAAATTAAAACTCACCCATTACATAGCGCTGATTGGATCAGCGGCGTTCGGGCAGGAAGCAAATGTTACCAAGACTTCACCTCCAATCTGATGTTGATCCGGTTGTTTTAACCTTTTTACATGAGTTAAAAACAGCTGGGTTTACGGGCGATATCGAAACACAGTATGCCAGTCGTTTAGCCGTGTCTACTGATAACAGCGTTTATCAGCAACTTCCACAAGCGGTTGTTCATCCTAAAACTAGCCATGATGTTTCGCTTATCGGTCAATTAAGTATTAGGCCAGAATTCGAACGTGTCACGTTTTCTCCGCGTGGAGGCGGGACAGGCACCAATGGGCAAGCTTTAACCAAAGGGATTGTGGTTGACTTGTCTCGCCATATGAATCAAATCCTTGAAATCAATCCAGAGCAAGGTTGGGTAAGGGTTCAGGCTGGTGTAATTAAAGATCAACTGAATGATGCGGTGCGTGTTTATGGCTATTTTTTCTCGCCCGATCTCTCTACCAGTAACCGAGCTACATTGGGTGGGATGATTAATACCGATGCTTCAGGCCAAGGTTCACTCAAATACGGTAAAACCTCCGATCATGTTCTCTCGCTACAAGCGGTATTTTCCGATGGGTCAATCTTAGAAACCGACGGTTCACGGGGCGACCCGCAAGCCAATAGCTATGCTGAAAAGGCCATGCAGGTTACCGAAGCCGTCTGCCGTGGCCAGCGAGAGCAGATAGTCGCCAAGTTTCCGCCTTTAAACCGTTTCTTGACCGGTTATGATTTAAAAAATGCCCTTGATGAACAAACGGGGGAATTTAATATCACCCGCGTACTGTGCGGCGCTGAAGGTTCATTGGCTTTTATTACCGAAGCCAAACTCAATCTCACCCCAATTCCTAAAGCGCGAACCTTAGTTAACATCAAATATGACAGTTTTGATTCGGCATTACGTAATGCGCCGCTAATGATTGAAGCCAATGCGTTATCGGTGGAAACGCTAGATTCAAACGTACTCAATTTAGCGAAACAAGATATTGTTTGGCATAGCGTCAGTGATTTGTTAACCGATGTGCCTGGCAAGGAATTGCTCGGCATCAATATGGTTGAGTATGCAGACCAAGACCCAGAGCAGGTAAAACAATTAGTCACGCAATTGACCCAGCGTTTAGATGTGATGATCAGTCAGCAGCAAGCCGGGATTATTGGTTATCAAGTGTGTGATGATTTAGCCAGCATTAACCGTATTTATACTATGCGTAAAAAAGCGGTAGGTTTATTGGGCGCGGCCAAAGGACGAGCTAAACCGGTGCCATTTACCGAAGATACTTGTGTGCCACCGCAGCACTTGGCGGATTTTATTAGTGAATTTCGCGCGCTGCTTGAC
The DNA here is from genome assembly GCF_013048685.1 of Vibrio sp. A8-1. Classification (NCBI taxonomy): domain Bacteria; kingdom Pseudomonadati; phylum Pseudomonadota; class Gammaproteobacteria; order Vibrionales; family Vibrionaceae; genus Vibrio; species Vibrio sp. A8-1. Next base: position 30,978 of record NZ_VHTC01000011.1, on the reverse strand, counting down.
GACAAAGGCCTCAGTTACGGTATGTTTGGTCATGTGGATGCTGGCGTATTGCACGTGCGTCCCGCACTTGATTTATGCGATCCCAAGCAAGAGTTAATGATGCATGAGATTTCCGATCAAGTCGTTAAGCTGGTGGCGAAATACGGCGGTTTAATGTGGGGGGAGCATGGTAAGGGTTATCGCTCTGAGTACGGCCCTGAGTTTTTTGGAGCGGAGCTATTTACCGAATTACGCCGCGTCAAAGCGGCTTTTGACCCTCACAATAAGATGAATCCCGGTAAGATTTGTACGCCGCTTAATAGCAGTTTTGAGCTGGTTAAAGTATCGGATACCAAGCGTGGTTATTTTGATCGGCAGATTGACGTAAAAGTTCGTGACAGCTTTAAGCAAGCGATGGAATGTAACGGCAATGGGCTATGTTTTAACTACGACACTAGCTCCCCGATGTGTCCATCGATGAAGGTTACCGCCGACCGTCGTCACTCGCCAAAAGGTCGAGCGGGTTTAGTGCGTGAATGGTTGCGTCAACTGACGGAGCAAGGGATTGATATTCTCGATTTAGAGCAACAAGCCTTGCAGAAAACAGCCAGTGTTAAAAGTCTATTGGATCGCGTTCGGCAGCGTATTCGTCCCTCTCATGAGTATGATTTCTCTCATGAAGTGTATGAAGCGATGAATGGCTGTTTAGCCTGTAAGGCCTGCGCTAGCCAATGCCCAATTAAAGTGGATGTGCCGAGTTTTCGTTCACGTTTCTTAAATCTTTATCACACTCGCTATCCGCGTCCGGTTAAAGATTACTTAGTCGCGAACATTGAAACCATGTTACCGCTGATGGCGAAAGCGCCACAAGTGGTCAATGCGGTTATTGGTCAGCCATGGATTGAACGCTTAACGGCGGCGACAGTTGGCTATGTCGATACCCCTCGGTTATCTATCCCGACCTTAGCGGCGCGATCTCGTCGTCATAATATTGTGCCGTTTGATCGCCAACAATTGATGGCGCTTTCTCAGCAACAGCGCTCTGAACATGTGATTATCGTACAAGACCCTTTCACCAGTTATTATGATGCGCAAGTGGTGGAAGATTTTATCGCCCTGGTGATTAAGCTGGGTAAAAAACCGATTTTGCTGCCGTTTAAGCCCAATGGTAAAGCGCAACATATTAAGGGCTTTTTACAGCGCTTTAAGAGTACAGCAACCAGTACGGCTGGCTTTCTATCTCAAGTCGCGGATCTTAATATTGCTATGGTTGGGGTTGACCCGGCTCTGGTGCTTTGTTATCGCGATGAATACGTGGAGATTTTAGGTCAGCAACGGGGCGAGTTTGAAGTGCTTACCGCACATGAATGGTTATTACCACGATTGGCTGAGATGCCATCGCAAGCCAATGTTACTCAAGCGAATATTGATCAAGGACAGGCACCACAAGCGCCTTGGTATTTATTGGCTCACTGCACCGAAAAAACTAAGTTACCTAATGCTGAAAAAGAGTGGGGGCAGATCTTCAGCCACTTTGGGGCTGAGTTGCAGACCGTACCTGTAGGTTGCTGTGGTATGGCAGGTACCTTTGGTCATGAAGTGGATAAGCTACAGATGTCGAAAGACATTTATGCCTTAAGCTGGCAGCCAAGTTTGGATAAACTGCCTAAAGAACGCTGTTTGATGACCGGTTACTCTTGTCGTAGCCAAGTGAAACGCTTTGAGGAGATACAACCAAGGCATCCTATCCAAGCCTTGTTAGAGATCCTATGACCCTAGCGGCCATCTTCGGATGGCCGTTTTAACTAATCAGGAGGGGAGTTATGCGTTATTTAGAACTGAAAATTCCACCCGTGGCTCTGTTTTTAGTGGCACTGGTGATGTCTAATCGGTTAGCGTATCTATTTAGCTTTGCCGCTCTTACTCTTCCGTATACCAAGCTGATCTTTGCATTATGCGTTATGTTATCAGGGGTAGTCGGTATCTCTGCCGTTGTACAATTTCGCAGGGCGAATACCACGGTCAACCCAACCAAACCGGATCAAGCTTCTACTGTTGTCGATTCTGGAATTTTTAACTACAGCCGTAATCCTATGTATTTAGCGTTATTACTATTGTTATTTGGCGTGGCATATTGGCAGCAAAATCTAGTCAGTTTATTAGTGGTGATAGGGTTCATCGCTTACATGAATCGGTTTCAGATCCAGCCAGAAGAACGAGTATTAGAGCGGGTGTTTGGTGAGCGTTATAGCAATTATAAAGCGCGGGTTAGGCGTTGGATATGATTTACAGCCTTCCTACTTGGAGCTGCAGCGGTGTTGGCTACGTTCGTTCACCCCAATCACATAGTTTGCCTATGCTCATCGGGATTCACTCACTTGCCGCCTACCTGCAACTCCAAGTCGTTTGGATATAGCTCCTCCGGTAGTGGCGGAGCTGAGATGATTAGGCCGCTTGTGATAACTCAGCCAGAAAACGCACTTTACGATCGTTAAAGCGCTGCACTAAATCATCAATATCGGCTTGGTTATAAGGCTTTAATCCACTGGCAACCATACGTTTGATACCTTTGCCGACTAATTGGCCTTGATCTTTAAAGGTAAAATTCAAGGTCACGACGCCTCGTTTACCATCGACATCGAAGGAGGCACCGCTAAACTCAACTTCTGGATGGCTAAGATCCAAGCGCTCAAATTCCACTTCCATACTTTCATAAATCACCAATGGACGCTGGCAGTTGATCATCACTTGTTGCTGCTTCATCAGTGGCACCATAATGTGTGGAAAGTTCATGCCTGAAAATTGGACATAACTTTTAATCACATGCTCAATAAACACCGCATCGTGGGAAACTTCTCCCTCGCGTTGCATTAATAAATATTCTTTACCCGATTCATCCACCAACGCACTCATTTGGCTGCATTGATTTTCAACATGCAGCGCAACGCCATCACTAACCATGCCGGAGAAGGTAAAGCGCATTTTTTGGCTAATACCGTTCTTTTTCAAGAGCACTGCAAACAGCAGATCGCCGGGTACGCAAAACCGCTTACTGTCTTCGTCGTGGATCGGATTGAAATCACCCGCCACTTTTTTAGCAAAATGGCTCGCTTGTTGGCGAGTAAATTGAAATTGATGTTCAGCAGATGAAAAATAAGGTTTAAGCAGCATAATCAACACTTGTTCATAAAAACTGTTGCCGATTATAGCCCCAAGAAAAGTTTTAATGGTCCAATCAGTGTTAAATTGTTCACAATTTGTGCCTTTTGGCAAAAAGAAAGGATTTTTAGCTTATAAAACAGCACGATTTTAGCTAAAACCGTGATCGTGGTTGGCAAGCTTGACGTAATTAACGGCATGATAACGAATCAATCAATGGCCATGACAAGTCATCAAAAAGCCTTTTTACCTGAAAAACTCTGCTCAGTGTGTAAGCGCCCTTTTCGTTGGCGGAAAAAGTGGCAACGTTGTTGGAATGAAGTGAACTATTGTTCAGAACGGTGTCGTCGTCAGCGAGGTAAAGCATAATGAGCCCTCCAGCCATCAACATTGTTTGGTTCAAGCGCGATTTACGTTTAAGTGATCATCCCCCCTTGTGCGCTGCATTAGATAGCGGAATACCGACGCTGTTGGTGTATTTCTTTGAGCCCATGCTGCTCAATGATCGCCATTATTCTGAGCGCCATTGGCGTTTTGTCTGGCAATCACTGCAAGATATCAATCAACGGCTCGCTCGATTTGGTCATCAGATACTGATTGCTAACGTCTCAGCTGAGCAAGGTTTGGCGACACTAGCGACACACTTTTCTATTCAAGGTCTTTATTCTCATCAGGAAGTGGGTCTTGCTAATACCTTCAAGCGTGATGTTGCCCTTCAGCATTGGTGTACGGAGCAGGGGATAAGTTGGCATCAAAGTGCTTATGGCGCCGTTCGCCGCGCGGCAACTCACCGTCAAGGTTGGGATAAGCACTGGCAAGTAATTATGCGAGCACCATTGGCAATGCCGAATTTAACCGCACAGAGGTTAATTTCTGTTTGTGCTACCGATTTAGGTTTGGATAACAATGTACCATCAGCTTGGCGACGTAAAGAGAAAGGATTCCAAACAGGCGGTGAGACACTCGCTAAACAGACCTTAGCGGATTTTTTTCAGCGTCGAGCAAAAAATTACTACTTTCAGATATCCAGCCCGTCGCTCGCCCGAGTATCTTGTTCGCGTATGTCCCCTTATCTTGCATGGGGGAATATCTCATTGCGCGAGATGTATCAAACGCTACTCAGTTATTGGAATACGACTGGGTTAAGGCGGAGCCTAATTGCGTTAGCTTCACGGTTACACTGGCATTGCCATTTCATACAGAAATTTGAATCAGAATGTGAGATGGAGTTTCGCTGCGTAAACCGTGCTTATGAGCCGCTTCTGGCGCAAGCGTATCAGCCGGATACAGAACTATTGGAAGCTTGGAAAAGCGGCCAAACCGGCATTCCATTAGTCGATGCTTGTATGCGTTGTTTGTATCATACCGGTTATTTAAACTTTCGTATGCGCGCAATGTTAGTGAGTGTGTTGACTCATCATATGAATCAAGATTGGCGTGCTGGGGTCGGGCACTTAGCACAGCTATTTTTAGATTTTGAACCAGGCATTCATTATGCTCAATTTCAGATGCAGGCTGGGGTGACTGGGATCAATACCATTCGAATTTACAACCCAATCAAACAAGCTCAAGAGCATGACGCGCAAGGTGTGTTTATTCGTCAGTGGGTGCCTGAATTGGCAGAAGTACCACTATCTTTGCTGTTTGAACCGTGGCAAATGAGCCCTATGGAAGCCATGATGTATCAATTGCCCGCCGATAGTCGCTATTTAAACCCAGTGATTGATGTGGCAGCTTGCGCTAAGCAAGCGCGAGATAGGTTATGGGCTTGGCGCAAACGAGAGGATGTTAATCGTGAAGCTCAGCGTATTCTTGCCATTCACGCGCGGGTGAATATGAGGTAATGGGGAGTTTTTGTACAAAGACGGGGGGCTGGGTTAGCTAAATGTATAGTGCGTATTTGTTCGGTTTTCTGATCATTGGCCAAATTTTGACGGTATTCCAGTTACTAGGAGGATGTTATGGGAGGAGGATGTTATGGGACACACACCAAAAGTATGGAAAAAGTATGATTTTTAGTCTTTTGGTGATTCGATAGCACATTTAATCATCATTTATTGCTAAGGTTCCTTCACGTTTAATGGAGGACACTACTTTGACCACCGCTCGACAACAACTGGTTTCTACGGATGTAACATCTTATTATCACTGCATTTCTCGCTGCGTGAGGCGTAGCTTTTTATGCGGAAAAGATACGCTGACCAATCGTTGTTATGAACATCGAAGAGAATGGATAGAACAAAAAATCTATTCGTTAACTAACGTCTATTGCATTGATATTTGTGCATACGCAATCATGAGCAATCACTACCATTTAGTGATAAATATTAATCAAGACAAGGTGTTAAACCTCACGCATCATCAAGTCGTTGATCGCTGGAGCCAAGTTCATAAACTCCCAGTACTAATCCAACGTTGGCAAAATAAACAACTCACTAGCCTAGCTGAACAAACGTGCTGCATTGAACTAATAGAAGTTTGGCGGGAAAGGTTATCGAGCTTGAGCTGGTTTATGAAAGAGCTCAATTACGACATTGCTTGTAAAGCTAACCGAGAAGACAATTGCACTGGACACTTTTGGGAGAGCCGTTTCAAAAGCCAAGCACTACTTGATGAAAAAGCACTGGCAGCGGCAATGGCTTATGTTGATTTAAATCCTATTCGAACGGGGATCGCTGATACCCCAGAAACTAGTGAATTTACTTCGATAAAAGCCAGAATTGATGCACTAAATAAAAATTTAGTGACAGCGCCTTGCTTGCATCCTTTGATTGGTAACCCAACTAATGAACTACGAGAGGGGATCCCTTTTCGTCTGATGGATTATTTAGAGTTGGTTGACTGGACCGCTCGCCAATATCGAGACGGCAAAGCGTCGATGAGCGATAAAATGCCAAATATCCTGTCACGGTTAAGTTTTAATACAAGGGATTGGCTAAAAATCTGCACTAGTCTAGAGAAGTCGCGCGCGACAGCTATCGGTACTCGGCCTCAGGCAGCAATAGCGAAGGTAGTTTTGAAAAAACAAAAGATGCACCTGTATCTTTTGGAGTAAGTGTTAGCTTTACTATAAAAACTCAGCATAAAAACTAGACCAGAACCTTTACTGGAATTATGCATTCTTTTAATTCAATCAATATACGATATCTACCTACTTGTTATAACCTCGTTTTAATTAATTTAGTTTAAATAGACCTTAAACGCTTGGAGACAGAGTTAGTTTCACTATCATTTGATAAGTTTTTAGTACTAATCCTTAGAAATGGGGTTATTTAGTGTGTGTCCTGTAAAAGATAATAAGTTTTTAGTACTAATCCTTAGAAATGGAGTTATTTGGTGTGTGTCCTGTAAAAGATAAAGGTATACGAGAGAGATGAAGATATCTTGGAGTATGCTGATAACTACAGCTACACTGAAATCACATGAGCATATGATGTTTACTGCACAGCTATCTTCGAAATCAACAGTGGATGGTCGTGTTTTTACTGACAGTGCAAGAAATTGTGCGAGCCAAAAAGGATCTCGAGAATGTCCTCTCAAAACATGAATAGATTTGATTTTATTTTAGACAAAAAAAATGCCATGGTTTTGGTGCTTGCTACCTTTATTGGGGGCTTTATTAGTTCTCTCGTAAAATCAGGTACTGAGGCTAATATGCCGCCACGTATAGCGGGTGAAATATCGCCGCCTGCCGCGAATATTGATGCTTGGTTAGGATGGCTAGGAGTAAACTCTCATTCGCTGGATTATGTTTATCAAGGCATTACTATCCCTGGTGCGGTAATGCTTTATCACTGGCTATTTAGTTTTGCTTTTGCCTTTGTTTATATTTTCATCTCAGCAATAGCACCCAAGATAAGACTTTGGTATGGGGCAGTGTACGGAATTATAATTACATTAGTCATGCATGGTCTATTGATCCCCGCATTAGGTTTTCGACATCTAGCGTATCTTGATGGACAAGTAGGATGGTTATGGAATCTTAATGGTTATGAGTTTTGGAGTGAGATGATCGGCCATATTTGTTGGTCCGTTTCGATTGAGGTCAGCCTTATTGCTGTTTTAGCACTGCTTGGAAAACCGATCATAGGTAATTGGGCTAAGTAGGTTGTCTATAATAGCGGAGATTTTATAAGCTAATCGAATGCACGCTGCGCTGATATAGCACAGGGATTAATCTGATGATCAATCCCTGTGTTAGTGGATTACCTTTTATTATCAAATGGTTACATGATGAGTAACACTTGGCAGCAAGCCTTCAGGCATTAAAGCATTATGTACTGCTTGTTTGAGCAACTCGTTCGCTTGTTGTATGTCTGGTGCAAAGTAGCGATCTTTATCATAAAACGATACTTTGGCGCGTAATATCTGCTTGGCCAGTTCAATGCGTTCAGAAGAGCGATGCGGCGCACGAAAATCTAATCCTTGCGCGGCTGAGAGATATTCTACCGCCAAAATCCCACGCGTATTTTCTGCCATATCACGCAGTCTTCTGGCGGCAAAGGTTGCCATGGAGACGTGATCTTCTTGATTCGCTGAAGTGGGTAAACTGTCAATCGAGGCTGGATGGGCATAGGTTTTATTTTCACTCGCTAGTGCAGCCGCGGTGACTTGGGCAATCATAAACCCTGAGTTGACACCGCCATTATCAACCAAAAAGGGCGGTAGTTTACTCAGCGCACTATCAATTAACAGCGCCATGCGTCTTTCTGACAAGCTACCAATTTCGGCTATCGCTAAGGCGAGATTATCGGCAGCCATTGCCACAGGCTCGGCATGAAAGTTACCGCCAGAGATAATATCGCCATCATCAGCAAACACCAGAGGATTATCAGATACCGCATTCGCTTCAACGCAAAGCACTTCCGCAGTTTGGCGAATTTGCTGCAAACATGCCCCCATCACTTGTGGTTGGCAGCGTAGCGAATACGGGTCTTGCACCTTTTCGCAACCTGAATGTGAATCCCCAATTTCACTACGACTATCAAGTAAATGACGATAGGCGGCTGCCGCATCCATTTGGGTACGATGACCACGCACTCGGTGTATGCGCGGGTCGAATGGTTTACGGCTACCTAACGCCGCTTCAACGGACATTGCGCCGCAGACGATTGCCGAAGCAAACAGATCTTCGGCCATAAATAAGCCTTGCAGCGCGAATGCGGTTGAGGCTTGAGTGCCATTGAGCAGCGCCAGTCCTTCTTTAGGCGCCAAAGTAATCGGTGATAGACCAGCAATGCGCAGTGCCTGAGCACCGTCAATGATCTCCCCTTGATAACGTGCCTGTCCCTCACCGAGCAATACGGTGCTCATGTGGGCGAGAGGCGCTAAGTCACCTGATGCCCCTACTGAGCCTTTTTGCGGTACGCAGGGGTAGACTTGATGATTGACTAAAGTGATTAAAGCCTCAATGACCGATAAACGTATGCCTGAGAAGCCGCGCGCTAAGCTGTTAATTTTTAACACCATCATTAAACGCACGGTGTCATCGTCCATCCATGCGCCAATGCCAGCAGCGTGGGAAAGGACAATGCTTTTTTGCAGCGTTTCTAGATCTTCAGGGGCGATTTTGGTGTTAGCCAATAAGCCAAAACCGGTATTGATCCCGTACACGGTTCGGCCTTCTGTGATCACTTGCTCGACCACTTTGGTGCTTTGTTCAATCGCTGGAATCGCGCTTGGATCTAAACTCAAGCAGACAGGGGATGAGTTAATGTGGCGCAGTTGGCTCAGCGTCATCTCGCCGGGAGTAATGGTTAAGTGATGCATGGGTTATCCTTATTATTTTAATTGAGCCAACTCTGCGTTAAGCATAGGTAAATCGAGTTTTTGTTCCGCTGCGCAGCGCTTGGCGATGTCGTAGCCAGCATCAGCATGACGCATTACCCCGGTAGCAGGATCGTTATGCAGCACTCGGGCAATGCGCTCGGCTGCATCGTCACTACCATCACAACAGATCACCATTCCTGAGTGCTGTGAAAAGCCCATACCAACGCCGCCACCATGATGAAGCGAAACCCAAGTCGCGCCGCTGGCCGTATTGAGTAGCGCATTCAATAATGGCCAATCAGAGACGGCATCAGAGCCATCAAGCATCGCTTCAGTCTCTCGGTTAGGGCTTGCCACTGAACCAGAATCTAAATGATCACGACCAATAACGATGGGCGCTTTTAGTTCGCCATTTTTGACCATTTCATTAAACGCGAGTCCCAACCGTTGACGGTCTTTTAAACCCACCCAGCAGATACGCGCTGGTAGGCCTTGAAACTGAATGCGTTCACGAGCCATATCAAGCCAATTATGTAAGTGAGGATTGTCAGGGATGAGTTCTTTAACTTTTTGATCGGTTTTATAAATATCTTCCGGATCGCCCGATAAAGCCGCCCAGCGAAACGGTCCGATGCCTTCACAAAATAAGGGACGAATATAAGCAGGAACGAAACCGGGGAAGTCGAACGCGTTAGCAACGCCCTCTTCTAAAGCCATCTGCCGAATGTTATTCCCATAATCTAAGGTTGCCGCGCCGCGTTGCTGCAAGGTGAGCATGGCTCGTACTTGAGTGGCCATTGAGGCTTTAGCGGCTGCCGTGACTTTAGCTTCATCTTCTAAGCGGCGCTGCGCGGCTTGCTCCATGCTCCAGCCTTGCGGTAAATAGCCATTGAGTGGATCATGAGCTGAAGTTTGATCGGTCACCACATCAGGCGTGATATTGCGCTCAACTAACTGCGGGAAAACATCCGCGGCATTACCTAATAAACCGACCGAAACCGGCGTCTCTGATTCATAAATAATCGCTAACGCTTCATCTAAGCTAGTGGCTTTTTTATCGACATAGCCAGTGCGTAGACGATAATCAATGCGCGATTCATCGCATTCAACGGCAATCATTGAAAATCCTGCCATGGTTGCCGCGAGTGGTTGAGCGCCGCCCATACCACCGAGCCCACCGGTTAAGATCCAGCGCCCTTTGGCTTGACCATCAAAATGTTGTTTAGCAACCGAGACAAAGGTTTCATAAGTGCCTTGGACAATGCCTTGTGAACCAATATAAATCCATGAGCCGGCGGTCATTTGCCCATACATCATCAGTCCTTGTTTATCGAGCTGATTAAAATGCTCCCAATTCGCCCAATGAGGGACTAAGTTTGAGTTGGCAATCAACACTCGTGGTGCGTTTTTATGGGTCGGGAACACTGCCACCGGTTTGCCCGATTGAATTAACAGCGTTTGATCTTCTTCAAGACGCTCTAATACCTCGACGATTTTATCGAAACATTGCCAGTTGCGCGCCGCGCGGCCAATACCACCGTATACCACTAATGCATGAGGATGTTCGGCAACCTCAGGATCTAAGTTATTCATTAACATGCGCAGTGGTGCTTCGGTCAACCAAGATTTCGCGCGCAGAGTCGTGCCGTGCGGAGCACGAATAGTGCGAGTGGTATCTAAACGAACATCGTTATTGGGTGGTTGTGACATGGTGTTGCTCCTTATTCATGGTTCCGTTTACGGGTCAAACCCTTTTTTATCATCGAGGATAGATGAATGACCCACTCAGCCAGTATGGGGGCCGGTAATGAGTGAGTCGTTTGATTGAGCTTTAAATATCATCAGAAGGAGAGTCAGTGCTCTGAACTTCAACCGATGATGGGGTAGCGTGTGACTGCTCTTGGTGCTGAGTCATGGCACTGGCGATTTCCCAACACAGACGAGCAGCAAGTCGCGCCGTTTGATTATCGATATCGTGGCTCGGGTTATATTCAGCCAGATCGGCAATCAGCAGCTTATCAATATGGTGTTGCAGTAGATGATCGAAGTAGAGATGGAAATTATCTAAACTTACGCCTTGGGCAGCAGGAGCGCTGACACCGGGGGCGGTCGCCGCTGGAAAGACATCGAGATCGATGGTTAAGTAGAGATAATCACAATCGGCGATAAATGCATCCATTTTCTCGATTAATGCAGCGTGATTGCGCTCGTTGAGGGTTTTATCATCGACATACCAAACACCAAGCTGATCGGCACGCTGGAATAGAGCGGTCGTATTGTTAGCACGGCTGACACCTAAGCAGGCGTAATGAAAATCCCAGCCGATTTGTTGGCAGTGATCAGCGATTTGCATAAACGGAGTGCCAGAGCTGGGCTTGATGGATACCTTCTCACTGCTAAAGGATCTGAGATCAAAGTGAGCATCAAAATTGATGATCGCGATCTTTGGCGTTTTCATGCCTTGTTTGAGTAAATGTTTGCCCAGTCCTTGAAAACTCGCCCACGCCACTTCGTGACCACCGCCAAGCACAATCACGGGTGAGTGTTGTAAACCGTCAGCAATTAACTGCGCACAACGGAGTTGGGACTGCTCTAAATCATCATCATGGCAGTGAATATTGCCCAAATCGCATAACGAGCTGGTATGGTGCCACGCTAAATTGGCTAATGCTTGTTTAATTAAATTCGGTGCATGTTTTGCGCCGATCCGCCCTTTATTGCGCTCAACACCGGCATCACATTCAAAGCCGACCAATGCAACGCTATGGGAGGCTTCGGTTAATTCATCAAGGTGTTTTATTTGCATAACATGGTGGACTCGCTGACCCAGTTCACCATCTTCAATATCATCACGACCTTGCCACTGATAAAGATGGGAAGGGGAAACGGAATTAGTCATGACAGAGCTCTCCATCAACCATACGGGCTTGTAAAGAAGGGATACCAACTTGATAACTCAATTCGGCAGGATGATTGAGTGACCAGAAGGCCAAATCGGCATCATAGCCGACGGCAATTTGGCCACGGCTTGCCGCGACACCTAGTGCTTGTGCTGCATGGGTGGTAACCCCACGCAGCGCTTCTTGCGGGGTTAAGCCAAACAAGGTGCAAGCCATGTTCATCATTAAGGTCAGGTCAGCAAATGGTGAAGTGCCAGGATTGATATCAGTAGCAATCGCCATGGGTACTTGATAGTAGCGTAACCATTCAATGGGTGGCTTACGTGTTTCGCGTAAAAAATAAAACGCACCGGGCAGCAAAGTCGCGACGGTCGTTGATTGCGCTAATGCTTGTACTCCAGCTTCATCGAGATACTCAATGTGATCGACCGATAGGCCGTTATAGCGCGCCGTTAAAGCGCTGCCACCGAGATTGGACAGCTGTTCTGTATGGCCTTTAATCGCTAAACCATGCTCAATGGCACACTGAAACACTTGCTCAGTTTGCTTAAGATTAAAGCCTACCGATTCACAAAACACATCCACACTGCTTGCCAATTGCTGCTCTGCCACTTGTGGAATGATGCTTTGACAGATGAAATCAACATAACTATCGGCTTTACCGGCAAACTCAGGTGGCACGGCGTGGGCGGCAAGTAGGGTGGTGGTGATTTTCACTCGGCGGTGGGCTTCCAACGCTTTCGCGGCTTTGAGCATTTTAATTTCATCATCAAGCGTCAGCCCATAGCCAGATTTGATCTCTACACTGGTGATCCCGCTGCGTAATAAACCATCTAAACGAGGCAGTGCTAACTCGATTAATTGATCTTGTGAGGCTTGGCGGGTGGCTTTCACCGTTGACATGATTCCGCCTCCTTGGGCGGCAATCGTCTGATAAGAGACGCCATTTAAGCGTTGTTCGAACTCATTGGCTCGTTGACCTGCATAAATAAGGTGCGTATGGCAATCAATCAGTCCCGGAGTGACTAACTGGCCTTGGCAATTGGTTCGCTGTGGATGGTCGGCGAAGGTGTTTGTGGTGATGTCGGCAATTTTTCCGTCACGGATGACAATTGAAAGCGGCTCACTGGGCTGATAGCCGATATCACCAGCTTGCATACTCACTATACGCGCATTGGTTAAGACGTGTTCCATTTCCCCTACTTAGCGAGCCAGAGGTTCGCGATGATACCGACTTCCTTGCTACTTGAAGCTGCAGCGACATTGGCTACGTTCGATCATCTCAATTCAATCGCTGAGTTTTCGACTGTTTGAGGACGATTTTTCCAAACAGGTAACATTAGGTCGTTAAGGATGATTTAATGTATATACAATTAATAGGATTAACGGATGATGAATGCAATGGTAATGTTACAAAAATGTGATCGACTCTATGGTTATGGATAGACAATTTTCGAACTTAATTTGTACTTACTGGCCGGATGATAGAGCTGAGCGAAGCTCACTAAATGCTCACCACTCCAAGTACGACGATTAAGCAGCAAGCAAGGTTCGTTAGCTTTGAGTAGCAACGCTTCACTGATTGGTTTGTCAGCGATCAAAGCTTCGACCGTATGCTCAATCGCACTGAGTGGGCAGGCCTCGGAAAGGTATTGGTTAGGCGTAATATGAGTAAAGTCTTGTTGAAGGTAGTCAGGGGCATGCCTAGGGTTAACCCAACGAACTTCAAGTTGTAATGGTTGATCGTTCGCGTAATGTAATATTTCACTATAAAACAATGGAGTAGAGAGCATTACCCCTAATTGAGTAGCAAGAGTTTCATCGGCAATTAAAGAGTGATGAGCGCGAACTTTATTATGATAACGCTGACCTCGACTGACGATTTCCTCGGCAATATTGCGTATATCTAACAGTGGAGATTCGGCTTTTTCTGGTGCGGCGCAGACAAAGGTGCCTAACCGTGGGCGACGTTGCAAGCGGCCTTCAGACACTAAATCTCGAATCGCTTTATTGACCGTCATGCGACTGACAGAAAATTGCTCAGTTAATTCCAATTCGGTGCTGATCCGTTCACCAACTGGCCATTGGCCGGATTCGATCTGGTGAATAATGTGCTGTTTAATTTGTTGGTACAGGGGTGAAGTAGGCATACAAATCCATTACATTTATTTATCTATACAAATGATTGATGAGCGAGCTAAAAAAAGCAAGTCTATTTGTTCGTATTTAGCGCAGGGCTATACAGATAATGTTTTTTGCGATTTAAAGCCTTAGGCTTATTCGCTATAGTGTCAGCTATTTCCAGGCTAATAAGAGAGAAAAATATGCTCGCATCCTCGACCAGCATTCCTACAGAAATGACTTTCTTTTCACGATTTGAAAGCGATATTTTAACCGGAAAAAAAGTCATCACTATTCGCGATCAAAGCGAGAAGGATTATCAACCGGGTTCTATGGTTGAAGTGAGTACCTTAGAAGAAGGGCGTTGGTTTTGCCGTTTAAAAATCATCAATGTTGAGCCGATCCAGTTTGATGACTTAAATGAGTTTCATGCTCAGCAAGAAAATATGACCTTAACTGAATTAAAACAGGTGATCAGCGATATCTATCCAGGGATAGAAGAGTTGTATGTGATTCATTACCAACTAGTCGAATAACGATCTTTGGTTATTTAACTGCCGTGCTAAGTTGATTTTTCTTTTAGGAAAAAAACAATGCCAACTCGTACTGAGTTGGCATTGTCGCTGATACCCTTCTTACTTAAAGTTTTCTGGGTATCGTCCGTTAACGAAACGAATATTAGTCACGTTTCCAACGAATATGACAAAACTTTTGTTCAGGATCTCGGCTTAGCAATAAACGTGCAAAAACGTCATCCAGTACGTCGTTACTCTCATTGACCAATCCTATGCAAATTTCTGCATAGCGCTCTTTATCGACGCTAAAGCCAACTTCCGCATCCCAATCATCACTAATATCAACCACTTCAGCTGCGCCGCGCTCATCGAACTGGGCAACAAAGAGCAGGACATCTGCTGGTTCAAGGTTATCTTCCGCCATTTCTAAGAAAATGTCGTAAGCGGTATCGATGGCTTCATCGTAAGAGAGTAAGTCTGTCATGCTCACGCTCGGTTCATGTATTTACGCTCAGCGGTATTGATCACAATGCGATCACCGTTAGCGATGTATTCAGGCACTTGCACGACCAGACCCGTGGCAAAACGCGCTGGTTTAGTACGAGAAGAAGCAGAAGCCCCTTTGATTGATGGGTCAGTTTCTTCAATCACCATCTCTACAGAAGACGGTAATTCAATGGCAACGGGTTTACCATCAACCAGTACCACTTGTAGACCTTGAATTTCTTCAGTGATAAACAGCAGTTCATCTTCGATATCGGCTTTTTTGAAGGTGAATTGTGAGTAATCTGCATTATCCATGAAGATATAATCATCACCGTCGACATAAGAGAAAGAAACATTGCGTTTGTTCATCTCTACCGTATCAAGAAAATCGTCAGATTTATAACGTTCGTCGACGCGAGCACCTGTAGTTAGGTCAGTACAACGTAATTTGTAAATTTTAGAACCGCCACGGCCACCTGGAGTGGTGACTTCGATATCTTTGATTAACAATGTTTTGCCGTTAGAAATAATCGCAAAACCTTTTTTTAGTTCACTTGCCTTTGGCATGGAAAATACCCTTTGTGCTTGATTTCGGCGCATTATAACGAATGCTTTCCCAGAAAAGAAATGCTTCATGCGCTCCTGAAAAGAAAAAGTTGTTGTGCAGTGGAAATTGTCTTGCAAGACACGGTTGGTCATGATTTGGCTATTGATTCGAACGCGCGCATAGGAGAACATAACTTTATGTTTCACTTGTTGAGTTACTTTACGACATGACCTTGTCGCCTATTGATGCCAAGCAGCCTTTCCAAATTGATTATCAACCTGCGATTAAGGAGTTGGTCTCTTTTTTGCGTGCCGGATTAGGCGAGCAGCTACATAGCGTATATCTCTATGGCAGTGTGGCACGCAAAACTGCGCGTCCCAACTTTTCAAATCTGGATGTGATTGTGGTGACTTATGGTTCAATCGAGAATACTCGTACGACGTTAATCAATACCATTCGTTGGCGTTTTCAAAAACGCTTTGCGTTTATTACTGATGTCAGTTTTAAAACCGCTGAAGTGAAAGAAGTCGCGACGTTAGACAGTTTATTTTCTTGGGGTTTTTTACTGCGCCACTGTAGTGTTTGTGTCTATGGCGATAACCTCGCAGAATGTTTTGGTGATTATGAACCAAGTTGGGAAATCGCCAAGTATTGGAATATGGATGTCGAAGATTGGCTGCTGTTTTATCGTGATAAAATAGCCAAAACCCATGATGCCGCTCAACAGGCGAACGCTCAGCAGATGATTGCTAAAAAACTGCTTCGTGCCAGCTATTCATTGGTCATGTATCAGGACAAAAATTGGTTTGATGATCCGCGTCAGTGCGGCGAGCAGTTTTTACGTTATTACCCAGAGAAACAAACCGAGGTTGATCGCTTAAAAATTTTGCTGAAAGGGCGAGTGATCCCCAAGCGTTCGGTGATTGGTTTATTAGATAGCTTTGGTCCGTGGTTAGTCAAACAGTATAAAAAAACTGAATTTAAGATTGGTTGATAGTCTGCGCATTCATTCTATTACGTTATAGAACGGTAAGTTATCAATACTTTTACTAACAACTTACCAACAGAGTCAACGTCTCTTTCTTATAATAAGCCGTATACGGTTGCTGAGATCGCAATAATCCCCATGATGACTACAAAGGTATTGCTGGTCAGTCCTCGATACTTTTCTAACGCGGGTATTTTTTGAATCGCGTACATTGGAATTATATACAAGATAAGAGCAATGATTGGACCACAGAGCACTTCTATCATTCCCAGTACCGATGGATTTAGTGTCGCGACAAGCCAAGTGGTCATCAGCATGACGATAACGGTCAACGTATTTATTGTACTGGGTTTAATGTTATAGCCTCGATGCTCAAAACCTTCACTGATTAAACGAGAACATCCTTCTTGTGCGCCAATATAAGTCCCTAAAAATGATTTAGAAATGGCGATAAAAGCGATCATCGGGGCCATGATTTCAATGACGGGCGTATCCAGATAGTTGGCTAAGTAAGAGAGAATAGTGATATTTTGTGCTTTGGCCTCGGCAAGTTGCTGTGGCGAAAGCGTGAGTACGCAACTAAGTACAAAGAACATTACGCTCGCGACCATCATCATGTGTGCGTAACCGAGAATTTGAGAACACTTTTTTTCTGCGAGTGTGTCACTATATTCTTTGCGTTTTGATTTAGCAAAGGTGGAAATAATGGGGGTGTGGCTAAAGGAGAAAACCATCACTGGAATGGTGAGTAAGAGCGTTCGCCACATATCGCCGCTGGTCACGGAGTGAAGGATAAGATCTTGGTTAAATATTGCGCCATTCCAATGCGGTATAAGATATAAAGCAAGGAGCATCAATACTGAAACGAAAGGATAGACCAGAATACTCATGGTTTTTACTATCAGTTCCTCGCCATAACGAACAATCCCAATCAGTGACATCAAAAGGCAAAATGACAGAATAAAGCGTGGCGGTGGGATTATTCCTAATTGATGCAGCATAAAGCTTTCGACAGTATTGGTGATAGAAACGCCGTAGACCAGCAAAATAGGAAAAATGGAAACAAAGTACAGTAAAGTAAAAATACGACCTGCTTTTTTTCCGAAATGTTCAGACATCACTTGGGTGATATCTGCAGCAGGATTGGTCGATGATAGAACTAAACGAGCTAAACCACGGTGAGCATAAAAGGTCATCGGAAAAGCCAGTAAGCCCATTAATATCAGAGGGATCAGTCCGCCAATGCCTGCATTAATAGGAAGAAAGAGTACACCAGCCCCAATTGCAGTACCATAAAGTCCGAGCATCCAAACGGTATCAGATTTTCGCCATGTTGAAGGTGATACGGTGGTTATCGTGACATCCTGTTGTGTCGATAGCATAGTTTTCTCCAAGTTTGCGCTGTATTTATTTTTATAGTTATGAATTATTGATAACTCTGAAATTAAGAACGACGAGGCTTACCATAAATGCGCTGAGGGAGAGAAACTGTGATCTTAATAGGCTTTCGTTTTTTCTATATAAAAGCTTTATTCCCTTACAAAGGGTAATGTTAATTATTTTCTTATTCAGAATAATGAGATGGGAAACGCGTTAATTTTTGGGGCTATTATATGAACTCGGGTTATTAAAATAACCCGAGTTGCGCGGCGGTGATTTGCTCAAACTGACGGTTAATAAAAGGCAAAATCGCATCGGCAACGGGTTTGAGTTGTTTATCAATGTAATGTTGGTAATCGATAGGGCTGGATAAGTACTGCTTAGGTTCAGGGCCATTAAGTGTCATACAGTATTCAATCGTGCCTTTATTTTGATATTGTAAAGCTCTACCTAAACTCGCATTGATTTCATCTGCTAGGCGAGCGGCGCGTACTTGAGGAGGCACGTTTTTTTGGTACTCGTGCAGCTTGCGTCGCAGGCGCTTTTGGTAGGTTAGCTGCTGATCAAACTCCCCAGCTAACGTTTGCTCAACGGTCGTGCGAATATACTCATCTGGCTGCTGATCGTGAAATATCATCCAATACAGTTCAGACTGAAAACGTTGGGCAAGAGGCGTCCAATCACTGCGGGCGCTCTCTAAGCCTTTAAACACCATTTTTTCCGCACCGGGTTCACCAATCAGGCCAGCGTAGCGCTTTTTTGACCCCGTTTCTGAGCCGCGGATGGTCGGCATTAAAAACTTGCGGTAGTGAGTTTCATACTCCAGCTCTAAAAAAGAACTTAATCCGTAGGCTTGCTGAAGATGGGTTGCCCACCACTGGTTAATGTGCCAGACCAAGTCACGTCCGATTTTGTCAGCTTGTGTTTGGATAAATGCGCCACCTAATGAAACAAAGGTTGAATCGGTATCACCATAAATGACCTGATAACCTTGCGCCTCAATTAAGGTTTTGGTCTGCTTCATGATTTCGTGGCCGCGCATGGTAATACTTGAAGCCAGACGAGTATCAAAAAACCGGCAGCCAGATGATCCAAGTACGCCATAAAAGGAGTTCATAATAATTTTGATCGCTTGCGAAAAGGCGGGTTCGTTGTTTTGCTTAGCAATATCCCGAGCGGCCCACAGTGCTTCGATCATGGCTGGCAGAAAATGGCGCTGACGATGAAATTGGCCGCCACGAAATCCAGCGGCCGCTTGATGTGGTTTATTGCCGATCTCAAGTGGTAGACCTTCAATCAGCCCTAAAGGGTCAATTAAAAACGAGCGGATAATTGAGGGATAAAGGCTTTTAAAATCAAGTAGTAGGACTGAGTCATACAAGCCAGGGCGAGAGTCCATGACATAACCACCTGGACTGGCAATCCAGTTTTCGGAGTGCAGGTTGGGCGCAACATACCCTGCTCGGTGTAGTTGAGGCAGATAGAGATTCGTAAAAGCGGCTACTGAGCCGCCAATTCTATCTAACTCTAATCCGGTTAATCGAGAGCGCTGAATAACAAAGTCTAGTAAATGAGTGTGTTGGAAAATCTTCTCGACTAAAATGCAATCTTGCAGATTGTAATGGGCGAGCTGAGGTTTATCTTGTCGGTAAAGGCGATTGATTTCTTCCATTCTATCGTGCGGCTGAGTAATGGCTTTACCTTCTCCTAACAGTTGACGGGACACGGCCTCTAAAGACCAAGAGCGAAACTGATAGGTGGCTGTTTTTAAGGTATCGATTCCATCCAGTACCACGCGTCCGGGAATGGTAATAAAACCTTGGTTCGTTTGCGCAGCTGATCGAAAATAACTGGCCTGCTTAGCTCGGCCAAGTTTGAGCTTTAATTTATGCCATTCGGCCCGCTTGTGCAGTAAGCGAAAGTCAAAATCAATCACATTCCAGCCAATGATCACGTCCGGATCAAAACGTTGAAACCAATCGACTAAAGCATTGAGTAAGTGATATTCATCGCTGACCCATTCGATAGTGGTTTCAGCGGACTGTGGCTGGCCGACCATGATCACACGGCTATCGATGGGGCTATGTAAACCGATGGAGTAGAGCAGGCCTTTCTCTGAGCATTCAATGTCTAATGAAACCACATGGAGTTGTGGTAAATAGTCCGCTTGTCGGCATTTTGCTTGACGGACTTGGCGATAGTCGCCGTAGTGGGTTATGGTGCCGGTAAACTCAAGGCTGCCTTGAATGAATCGTTCCATTAAATAGCGATCCGCCAGTTTAATATCGGCTTCTAAAGTGATGATATTCTCATGGTGGAGCGCTTGAGCCAGTTTGGATGCTTGATAATGGCTCGCAAAATAACAACCTGCCAGTGACTGTTGGTTAAAGTCTTTAAGCTCAAGAGGCCGAATATCAACGGTTATTTGCTGTTGTTTGGCGATGGCTTGGCAAGCTTGAATCTGCGTTTGTTCGATAAAAAACACCGCTTGTTCGCCCTCGATAATCAACTGTGTTGGCCCTTGATTTGTCGCCAGCCACAACTCAATGTGACTTTTACCGTTGATATCTTTTGCTTGGCGGGTGAGGACAAAACCTGATTCGAGAGTCACAGTCAACCTTATTGATGGCAGTATTTAGGCAGAAGATATCTTCCTTTGCTACTTGTCGTCTATCTGTAACATCAAGTCGTTTGGGGATACCTAAAAAATAGCAGAAGATAATACCATCTTCTGCTATTCGCGTCAGGACGCGTTGAGGTCGGTGTAATTTGAGGTTTTGCCTATAGTGGACCTTACCAAGTTCATGATATTTCTAAACTAAAGTGAACATTATTATAATGGGCTACTGCGATTTACTTGTCGCGCTTAGTAATAAAAATAACCAGTGACTTTTGCACTCATTTCTTCTTGTTGCCAATGCTGATAGCGAATTTCACTGCGCAGTGCCCAATGACGAGCAAGACTCCAGTTCCACGTTAAATTAATCTGGCTATGATGATCGGCAGCGCTATTCAATAAAGCCAAGTATTGTCCCTGTAACCCTAAACGGTGCTTGTCTGCCACTTGCCAGAGGACGCCTGCTTCCATACCCACACCGGTGGTAAGACGATAATCGGTCAGTGAACCATGATTGAATGCCAGTGAGGCTAATCCATAGCTGTGTAAGTTATTGGGGTCACCCCATGCCTGACCATAACCACCTTGCACAAACATAGCTATTTCTGCTGACGCTAGATTAGTAAATTTCCAATCTGTATTGAAATCATTGACTTTCTGGGTTAAGGCAATTTTGTTGAATGGCTGCTTGCTGAAGTGCATTAAGTTCACCACTTAATCTAGCAAACTCAGCTTCTTGATCTTTGTTGCCACCGATGAACCAAATTGTATAAGGTGTTATTACTAGAAGTTTATCTCGACTCGCTTTACTATCAATGCGCCCTCCTAATTCAGAAACCCTTACGCGAAGACGCTGTTCTTCGGCTGCAATTTGATTGCAACTATTACCTTGAAAAATTAGAGGGGATACATAACTGGGAGTTATATCTTTAGAAGCTGTCGCACAACCTGTTAACAAAAAAACAAAAAAAATATATAAATTTTTCACTGTAGAAATCCTTTATCTTACCTTTCTGGCTATATCATATTAAAAAGAATATATTCTTAATTTTCAATATTCTATTCTGAGAGTTGTTGTTTGTACATTAAAGTACACAGTTTATTAAAGAAATACTTGCCAAATACTTCTATTCAGCACATATTCATTGGCAGCGAGCTAGCCATTTAGGTTAGACTAAGCAGCCATGCTGCATCTTTAATATGATAAAGTGCAGAGCGAATAGATAAGTGTGGAGATACAAGTTTGATCAATGTTTTCCTTGTAGATGATCACGAGCTGGTTCGCACAGGGATACGACGTATTATTGAAGACGTCCGTGGAATGAACGTAGTAGGGGAAGCGGATAGCGGTGAAGATGCAGTAAAATGGTGTCGTAGTAATAACACTGATATTGTATTAATGGATATGAATATGCCCGGTATTGGTGGATTGGAAGCCACTAAGAAGATTTTACGTTTTAATCCAGACGTAAAAATCATTGTGCTCACTATTCATACTGAGAATCCGTTCCCAACCAAAGTGATGCAAGCTGGTGCTGCTGGTTATTTGACCAAAGGTGCCGCGCCCGATGAAATGGTGAACGCTATTCGTATTGTGAATAGTGGCCAGCGATATATTTCTCCTGAAATCGCTCAGCAAATGGCATTAAGCCAGTTTTCACCCGCCTCTGAAAATCCGTTTGCTGGTCTATCAGAACGTGAGCTACAAATCATGATGATGATCACTAAAGGCCAAAAAGTAACCGATATTTCTGAGCAACTCAATCTTAGTCCAAAGACAGTCAATAGCTATCGTTATCGTTTGTTTGCCAAGCTAGATATTAACGGAGATGTTGAGTTAACCCATTTAGCCATTCGACATGGGATGCTCGATACAGAGAAGTTGTAGTGGCTGATTTCGATTCTGCTTCCTTTTTAAAAAATGTCACCCATCAGCCCGGTGTGTACCGTATGTATAACACTGAGGCTGAGGTGATTTATGTTGGTAAAGCCAAAGATCTTAAAAAGCGACTGTCTAGCTATTTTCGTAGTAAAGTTGATAGTGAAAAGACCCGAGCTTTAGTCAGTCATATCAATAAAATTGACGTCACGGTTACTCATACTGAAACCGAAGCGTTGATCCTCGAACATAACTACATCAAGCAGTATTTACCTAAATACAATGTGTTGCTGCGGGATGATAAATCTTATCCTTATATCTTCATCAGTGCGCACAAGCATCCTCGTCTCTCTGCGCATCGCGGTGCAAAAAAACGCAAAGGTGAGTATTTTGGCCCTTATCCAGATTCTGGTGCGGTGCGAGAAACGTTGCACCTGATTCAAAAAATATTCCCAGTGCGGCAATGTGAAGATACCGTGTACAGCAATCGTGTTCGCCCTTGCTTAATGTATCAAATCGGTCGTTGTGCGGCTCCTTGTGTGAGTAGCCTTATTTCTGATGCAGATTATGCCGAGTTAGTGAACTGTGTACGGCTGTTCTTGCAAGGAAAAGATAAGCAAGTTTTGGAAGTGTTGGTTCGAAAAATGGAGACGGCTAGTCAGGCGTTACGTTTTGAAGATGCAGCAAAGTTTCGTGACCAAATTCAAGCGATTCGCCGTGTGCAGGAGCAGCAGTTTGTAGCAGAAGATTCACAAGATGATCTGGACGTGCTTGGTTTTGCGCAAGAGAAAGGGTTGGCCTGTATCCATATTTTGATGATCCGCCAAGGTAAAGTTTTGGGGAGTCGGAGCTTTTTTCCAAAAATCCCAGCCAATACCGAGTCGCAAGAAGTCTTCGAAAGTTTTTTAAGCCAATACTATCTTAATCATACTGATAGCCGAGTGGTTCCGAGTCGAATTATTCTTAATCAGGGGTTATTAAAAGAGACCAAACCATTACAGCTGGCGTTGCGTGAATTAGCTGGGCATAACGTTCATTTTCATGTGAGTCCGACGGGGACACGTGGCCAATACTTGAAGTTATCAAATACCAATGCATTGAGCGCGATGACCAGTAAGCTTAATCACAAGATGACCATTCAGCAGCGTGTTAATGAGCTTCAACGTGTATTAGGTATAGATAATGTAACTCGTATGGAATGTTTTGATATTTCTCACACCATGGGAGAAAGCACAGTTGCCTCTTGTGTGGTATTTAATCAAGAGGGGCCACTCAAAGCAGAATATCGCCGTTTTAATATCACTGGAATTACTGGTGGTGATGATTACGCAGCCATGGCCCAAGCTTTAGAGCGTCGTTACGCAAAGCAATTGGATGTGGATAAAATTCCGGATGTGATATTTATTGATGGTGGTAAAGGTCAGCTCAATCGCGCGCTACAGATCATTACTCAGTGTTGGCAAGATTGGCCGAAGCGACCAAAATTGATTGGTATCGCGAAAGGAATTAGTCGTAAACCTGGTCTTGAGACATTAATCACTACGGAGGGAGACGAATTTCATTTACCTAGCGATGCGCCTGCATTACACCTTATCCAACATATTCGTGATGAAAGCCATAATCATGCCATTACTGGACATCGCGCTAAACGGGGTAAAACTCGACGAACCAGTACTTTGGAAGGGATTGAAGGCGTTGGACCTAAACGTCGTCAAGCTTTATTGAAATACATGGGTGGTTTACAGGAAATCAAGCGTGCAACGGTTGAAGAAATCGCCAAGGTGCCGGGTATTAGTCACTCTTTAGCAGAAATTATTTATCAGGCATTGAAACCATAGTCAAAATGCAGCACCATTAACGCGCCATTGATCAGAGCCTAACATTATGCGTTTAAATATTCCTAACATCTTGTCGTTATTGAGACTTTTTCTCATCCCTGTTTTTATTGTTGTTTTTTATTTGCCTTATAGCTGGTCTCCTTTTGCTGCAGCAATGATTTTTTTTGTGGCTGGTTTTACCGATTGGTTAGATGGCATGTTGGCGAGGAAGCTTGACCAAACATCGCGTTTTGGTGCGTTTATTGATCCGGTTGCTGATAAGGTTCTTGTCGCTACTGCGCTGATTTTGATCACCGAGTATTATCATTCAATATGGATAACCATCCCCGCGGTGACCATGATTGGGCGAGAAATTATTATTTCAGCATTAAGAGAATGGATGGCTGAAATCGGTAAGCGCGCTAGTGTGGCCGTTTCTTGGATTGGTAAAGTAAAAACCGTCAGTCAAATGTTTGCATTGTGGATTTTGATTTGGCGTTATGACCAATGGATGGTGTGGTTAGGATTCATTGCCTTATACATTGCGACCATTTTAACGTATTGGTCAATGGCGCAATATTTAGCAGCGGCGAAAAATGATTTGCTAAATGAAGAACATCACTAGAAAAGCGGGCATCGGCCCGTTTCTCTATTTTTAAACACCGCCGAGTTGGATGTCAACTGAGCTTGGTTGCGATTGTTTTTTAATAACGTGTTTTTTGTTGATTAATGATCGTCGCTTATTGTTCGATAAAGAGTAATCAAAAGCCGAGTAAAAATGGATTTTTGCTCGTTATGTTCTGGATAAATAGAGACTTTTTGCTAAAAAAATAAACAAAAAACCCATTTTTGAATGCAAAGTAATCAAACGATTCAAAAAGCAAAAAAATTCTATTGACTGATCGCATCGAATCCGTAGAATGCATCCCGTACTCAAGAGCAACGCGATAAAGAAGCAAGCGGTTTGAGTTTCGAAGGCGCGTTGGCAGAGTGGCCATGCAGCGGATTGCAAATCCGTGAACCTCGGTTCGACTCCGGGACGCGCCTCCATTGCGACACTAGCTCAGTTGGTAGAGCGCAACCTTGCCAAGGTTGAGGTCACGAGTTCGAACCTCGTGTGTCGCTCCAGATTATATCAGTATGGCGAAAGCGGTGCTGAGATTAAAAAATTAGTGTGCCCTGGTGGTGAAATTGGTAGACACAAGGGATTTAAAATCCCTCGACTTTCGAGTCGTGCCGGTTCAAGTCCGGCCCGGGGCACCATTTATAACGAGCAACGTGATAAAGTCACTTGCTTAATGCGACACTAGCTCAGTTGGTAGAGCGCAACCTTGCCAAGGTTGAGGTCACGAGTTCGAACCTCGTGTGTCGCTCCAAAACAAAAAAGCCCAGCCAAAAATGGTTGGGCTTTTTTTATGTTAACTGTTTTCTGTTGAAAAAGACTTACGTTTTAATAGATAGCATCATATTCAGATTTGCTGATGTCCGATTGATTGAACTATAGCCTAGGAAACCTATTCAATACTGGAGTACACAAGCAGTGACTAAGAGACCAGTAGTGAGTAGCCAATATCTTGTTTGTCTTTGATATCTTGTTTAAAAAACTGATAGCAGAATTCACGAAACCAGCGATGTTCAAGTGAGTGATGGTGTTTTGCATGCCAAAGTAAGTAATAATCGTGCTGAGGCAGCTCATAAGGCGTAGGAAAAAGGGTCACTGGGTGCCCTTGGGCATATTGAGCGGCGATATGTAATGGTAACGTAACCAAGCAGTCGGTACCAATCATGGTTTCAATGGCAAGACGAATTGAAGGTAACGTGGCAAAGATCCGACGTTTTTTTCGATAGCGTTGAAATAACGTATCAACTTGTAAGCTTTCCGTATGAAGTCCACTGACTAAAATATGCCTTGCTCGAAAGTAGTCATCAAGTGTGAGTGTTGTATTTTGCTCGATATGCTGTGACCAACGACAGACGACATACTGATCACTGGCTAATTTTTTACCATGTAAGTTTTCAGGGACAATAACAGATAATGTGGCGAGTAAATCTACTTGGCTTTCGGCTAACTCGCTGAGTGCACGATCTTGCCATAGTGTTGTATTGAGTCTAGCTCTGGGGGCTTGCTGATGAAATTCTCGGCAAAGTTGGGGCAGAATATCTGGTGAAATAAAATGATTGAGCGCGAGATTAAATGGCCGCTGAATTTTATGCACTTCACAATCGGCAGGTTGATAAAGTTGTTCCAGTTGTGTAAATACGGAGGGGAGAAGTACCAGTAATGATTCTCCCCGTTTGGTTAATATAAATTGCTGTCCTTGCCTGATAAGTAACGGATCCTGAAACTCTTCGCGCAGTTGTTTAAGCGTTTTGCTGATAGCGGGTTGAGTAACGTTCAGTTTTTTAGCTGCATCAGTGAGATTTTTGGTCTCTAATAGGGCATATAGGGTCGGCAGCAATTTATAGTTATGCATAGTATCCTGATTATAACTTTTTCATCATCCAAACATCACAGCCACCATGTTCAGTACCTTCGAGAGGTTTTGATAGGTGCTCAAAACCTAATCGTTCATACAATGTGATAGCTGAAGACATACTAGAAAGGGTATCAAGATAACAGTACTGAAACCCTTGAGATTTAGCAAATTCGAGACAGCGTTCGGCGATGATTCTTCCGCCGCCGTAACCCCGGCTTTTGGCTAGTAAGAACAACTTTTTTAATTCGCAAATACTCCCACTATCTTGAAAAGGTGCTATTCCACCCCCTCCAACAATATCATTATCTAATAGAGCAACAAGATATAGGCTATGCCTATCCTGAGTGTAGTACTTACTCATAGTTAAAACTTCTTCATCAGCAGGTCCAAAACCTTCGCCGACCGCACCAAATTCAGCACCGACTTGTTTAATAATTTGGCAAATTGCAGCGTCGTGTTCTGCTTCAATGGGTAAAATTGTTAATGGCATCATCAACCTCTGGTTATAATCTTTGTGGGTCTAACCATAACGGGCAGCGTCATTTGAACAAAATCAATTTATGACAAAATCACTATAACTAAAAGTTATTTTGCAACTGCCTAACTTGATGAGTTAGCGATGAATAAACACGCAAAAAATGAAGGAAATGTGATTTCAATTTGGCTTTGACAGCGGCTTTCGTTACTATGTACAGCTTACTAAAAACCCCAAGAATCCCTTAATTCCCTCACGGGTGCCTTAAGGAAACTGCGCATCAGCAGACGAGGAAACAATGCAACATCTACAACAGATTATTGCTAACGCGACAGCAGCTATTAATGCTGCGGAGTCGTTAGTTGCACTGGATGAAGTGCGTGTTCATTATCTGGGCAAAAAGGGTGAGCTAACGGCTCAACTGCAAAGCCTAGGTAAATTACCACCAGAAGAGCGTCGTACCGCAGGTCAAGAGATCAACGTTGCCAAAGAAACCGTACAAAAAGCGATTTCACTGCGTAAAGATGCTTTACAACGCGCCGAATTAGAAGCGAAGTTGGCGGCTGAAACGATTGACGTGACTTTACCTGGTCGCCGTATTGATAATGGTGGTTTACACCCAGTCACTCGCACGATTGAACGCATCGAAAACTTTTTTGGTGAATTAGGCTTTAGCGTTGAGTCTGGCCCTGAGGTTGAAGATGCCTTCCATAACTTTGATGCGTTAAATATTGCTGCCGATCATCCGGCGCGTACCGATCACGATACCTTCTTTTTTAATCCTGATTTAATGCTGCGTACTCACACTTCTGGCGTACAGATCCGCACGATGGAAAACGGTAAACCACCGTTCCGCTTTATTGCTCCAGGTCGTGTGTATCGTAATGATTATGATCAGACTCATACGCCAATGTTCCATCAAGTCGAAGGCATGTTGGTCGATGAAAAGGTTAACTTTGCTCAACTTAAAGGCATTTTACACGATTTTCTATGCAACTTCTTTGAAGAAGAAGTTGAGGTGCGTTTCCGTCCATCTTATTTTCCTTTTACCGAGCCCTCCGCTGAAGTGGATGTGAAAGGTAAGAACGGTAAATGGTTAGAAGTACTGGGTTGCGGTATGGTTCATCCTAATGTATTGCGCAGTGTCGGTATTGACCCTGAGCAGTACTCAGGTTTTGCCTTTGGTATGGGAGTAGAGCGTTTAACGATGTTGCGTTATGGCGTGAACGATCTACGTTCGTTTTTCGAAAACGACCTGCGTTTCCTTAAACAATTCAAGTAATCCAGAGGCTTATCACTATGAAATTTAGCGAATCTTGGCTTCGTGAGTGGGTAAACCCTGCGGTTAGCACTGACGAATTGACTCATCAAATTACTATGGCAGGGTTAGAAGTCGATGACGTTCTCCCTGTTGCTGGCGTGTTTAACGGTGTTAAAGTTGGCCAAGTGGTTGAATGTGGTCAACATCCTGACGCTGATAAACTGCGTATCACTAAAGTCGATGTCGGTGAAGACGAATTACTCGATATCGTTTGTGGCGCAGCCAACTGCCGTCAAGGCTTGAAAGTCGCGGTTGCTACCGTTGGTGCTGTACTGCCTGGCGATTTCAAAATTAAGAAAGCCAAATTACGTGGCCAGCCTTCTCACGGCATGTTGTGTTCATTCTCAGAGTTAGGGATTGACATTGAATCAGACGGGATTATGGAATTAGCGCAAGATGCGCCGATTGGCTGTGATTTTCGTGAGTTTTTAGGTCTTAATGATGTCACTATCGATGTCGACCTTACGGCTAACCGTGCTGATTGTTTCAGCTTGCGTGGATTGGCGCGTGAAGTTGGCGTACTTAACCGTCTGGATATTATTGAGCCATCGGTTGCTCCTGTAGCGGCGTCAATTAACGATACCCTAACGATTGATATCCAAGCACCTGCGGCTTGTCCGCGTTATCTTGGGCGAATTGTCAAAAACGTTAATGTGAACGCCGCCACTCCATTATGGATGCAGGAAAAGTTACGCCGTTGCGGTATTCGTTCGATCGATCCGATTGTCGACATCACTAACTATGTGATGCTAGAGCAAGGCCAGCCAATGCATGCGTTTGATTTGGCAAAGATTGAGGGCGGTATTGTGGTACGTCTTGCCGAGCAAGATGAAAAGCTAACTCTTCTCGATGGCACAGAAGCGACGCTCAATCCTGATACCTTATTGATTGCTGACCATAACAAACCACTGGCGATTGCCGGTGTATTTGGTGGTGAGCATTCTGGGGTAAGTTCAAGCACGCAAGATGTGTTATTAGAGTCGGCTTTCTTCGCGCCAGATCATATCCGCGGTCGTGCTCGTCGTTATGGATTACATACTGATTCGTCGATGCGCTTTGAACGTGGTGTAGACTACGAGTTACAGCAAGCGGCTCTTGAGCGTGCTACCCAACTATTGATTGATATTTGTGGTGGTCAAGCGGCTCCTATTGTTGCTGCACAATCTGATCAGCATCTCCCAAGTGCGAATCAAGTGACTCTACGTCGGACGACATTGGATAATTTACTTGGCCATACTATTGCCGATGCCGATGTGGTCGAAATTCTACAACGTCTTGGCATGCAAGTAGAAACCACGTCACAAGGTTGGCAAGCGACTGCACCAACTTGGCGTTTTGATATCGCTATCGAGCAAGATTTAGTTGAAGAAATCGGCCGTATTTATGGCTATGACAATATTCCTAATCAAGCTCCTCAAGCGGCATTGAATATGAATGCCCACAAAGAAGCGCGTTTACCGCTCAAGCGTGTGCGTGATTTGTTAGTGGATCGTGGTTATCACGAAGCTATCACATATAGCTTTGTTGAACCGGAACAGCAAAAACTAGTGGTTCCGAATATAGAACCCCTCATTTTACCAAACCCAATTTCTGCCGATATGTCAGCGATGCGCCTTAGTTTAATCCAAGGCTTGCTGAATACGGTGGTGCACAACCAGAAACGTCAACAGCCGCGCGTACGCTTGTTTGAGCAAGGTTTGCGTTTTATTCCCGATCAAGCTGCTGAAAATGGTATGCGTCAAGAGCCTATGCTGGCTGGTGTGATCGCTGGTACTCGTGGTGATGAACATTGGAACATGGAAACGGCTAGCGTTGATTTCTTTGATTTAAAAGGCGATGTAGAAGCAATCCTCGATTTAACTGCGAATGGCCGAGCTTATCAGTTTACGGCAACGCAGCATCCGGCATTGCATCCTGGTCAGGCGGCTGCGATTGTGCTGGATGGTAAAGAGATCGGCGTGATTGGTACCGTTCATCCAGAACTTGAGCGTAAATTTGGTTTAAATGGTCGTACAATCGTATTTGAAATCGAATGGTCAGCGATTAATACCAAAGTGATCCCTGAAGCCGTCGCTCTATCTAAGTTCCCTGCAAATCGCCGTGATATTGCTCTGGTTGTCGATCAATATGTTGCTTCTGGTGACATCGTTGCTACTTGTCAATCGGCGGGTGGCTCGTTATTACGCGATGCTAAACTGTTCGATGTTTACGTTGGTAAAGGTGTTGAGGAGGGTAAGAAGAGCTTAGCTATTGCGCTTATCTTACAATCGGCAGAGCGAACGCTAGAAGATGCGGATATCACTGCTGCAGTGAACAATATTGTTCAAGCGGTGGCTGAACAGTACTCTGCAACACTGCGAGACTAAATAGATAAGATACATTCAGTAAACCAAAAAGCAGATCAAGTCGATCTGCTTTTTTTGTATAGAGAAAACCCCCAGCTAGGCTGGGGGTTCCGTAAAGCTTTCAGCTATAAGTCAGTTATAAAGCCCCTTTCAATTTGTTAAAACACTCTTGCGGTCTGGCAACTGCGAGAGTTAAACGAAAA